>JADYZS010000486.1 GCA_020853075.1 Anaerolineae bacterium
AAGACGCCCCTCAGCGATGTTCGTCCTAAGCATGAAAGTAACATTCGGTGTATAGGACGCGGGGCCAGCCTCCGGGGTAGCGCTGGCCTTATTGGTTGCGCCGGAACTGGAGCCCCCCGGCTGAGCGTGAGAGATACTGGCGACACTATGGGAATCACCGGGCCGCACCCGTTCCGATACACTGAGCCCGGTAGGCGTGCAGGCACTGAGCACCAAAGCCAGCACGACAAATACCACAGCGATCCCCTTTGATTTAGCACGCTTCTGAACAAACATGACTTCTTTTCCTTCCTTCTATCCGATTCACCTGTATTCTACTTGCGGCTATTGTACCAGATCGTACAGCCTACCTTCAGCGACATTTGTCACATAGTGGCCGTAGATGGCACACCAGAAATCACGTGAAGACGCCACTAATCACCCGAAGCTGAAGGCAACAAGAATAGGCAACACCCGAAGTCTGAGAAAGCAACCTTAAAATCAAGCGTTGTAAGGGGATTGTAAGCATTTTCATCTTGACAGATTCTGAAAAAGGGGCTATGATTTCAGTGTATTTCTAGTGGTTTTACGTGGTTTCCGTCGGTTTCTATGTGTTTTGCTATTATCGTGAATATTGTCTTTGTTTGGTGAGTGTTTTGGTGAATCTGCGGTGGTACACTACACCCAGAAAAGAAGGCTGACCGCTGCAGCGGCGGAGGGGCTTCAGCAACGAGGTCCGGGTGGACGCTCCGCTCGTAATCACCACCAAAATACGTACCCCCCAGCGCCGGGAAGGCATTCTCCGTCGTCCGCGACTGGTAGATTTTCTTCACGCGTCCATTGACCGGAAACTCCTTCTCATCTCCGCTCCAGCCGGCTACGGTAAGAGCGCCCTTCTGACCGACTATGCCAGCGAAACAGACCTCCCTGTTTGCTGGTATAGCCTGGATCCGTACGACCGCGACCCGCGCACGTTCTTTGCCCACCTCATCGCCTCCCTGCGCTCGCGTTTTCCCGGCGCGGGCGAACGAACACTGGCTACTCTGCAAGGAAGTCCGCAAGCCACACGCAATCTACGCGCGCTGGTCGGAATGCTGGTCAACGAACTGTACGAGTCCATCGGCGAGTACTTCGTCATCGTCCTGGATGACTACCACACAGTTGAAGAACAAGAGGAGATCAACGAGATCGTCGGCCACCTGCTACAACTGTCCGACGAGAACTGCCACGTCATCCTTGTTAGCCGCACGCTACCATCTTTACCCAACCTCGCCCTCCTCGCCGCGCGCGGCCAGGTAGCCGGTCTCAGCGCCGACGAACTCCGCTTTACGCCGGAAGAAGTCCAGACGCTGGTGCAGAGGACGTACAACCTGGACCTGCCGCTGGAAAAGGCGCAGGACCTGTGCGCCTATGCCGAGGGCTGGGTCACTGGCATTCTTCTCTCCGCCCAGAGCCAGTGGCAGAAAATCCTTACCGATATCAAAAGTACGAGCAGGGGTGGCATCGGCCTGTACGACTACATGGCCGAGCAAATCCTTGCCGGACAACCTCCTGAGATACGGGCCTTCCTGCTGCGCTCCTCCGTTTTGGAAGAGATGAGCCCTGCCCTCTGCGAAGAACTGCTGGGCTCCGGCGACTGGGGCCAGGCCCTGGACTATCTGCTGCGCCGCAATTTGTTTGTTTCCACACTGGAAGCAGAGAACGACGGGCCTTGGGTGCGCTACCATGCCCTGCTGCGCGATTTCCTGCGGAGTCGCCTGGCGCGCGAATCTCCCTCCACCTACTTCGGGTTGGAACGTCGGGCCGCCGGAATTTACGTCCAGCGCAAAGAGTGGGAGCGTGCCGCTGCTATCTATCAACGCCTGGGCGACCCCGCTGAACTTGCTCATTTAAGCGAGAACGTCGGCCACCAACTCTACCTGGCAGGCCGGTTGACGACCCTCTCCGGTTGGCTGGAGTCTCTGCCGGCCGATCTCTTCACCAGTCGCCCCCATCTCCTCTCCCTGCGAGCGATCATTCTGGCGGATCGGGGCGAACTGCCAGAGGCATTGGCCCTCTATGACCATGCGGAAGCCCTTTTCGCCCAAGCGAACGACACGGTGAACCGCGCGCGCGTCCTCATGCGCAAGAGCGGAGTATTGCGCTTTCAGGGGAAGTATCAAGAGGTTATCGGCCTCTGCAACCACGTGCTGGCGATGGTGGAAGATCAGGAAGACGCCCGCACGGTTGTGGCCGAAGCCTACAAAATCACAGGCATCTGCCAGTTCCGCCTGGGCCGTCCACCTGAGGCTTACACGAACCTGGAGCGAGCCCTGGAACTATACCGGCGTCTCAGCGACCCGCTCAACATCGCACTCACCCATCAGGAATTGGGGATTATAGAACGCGCTCGGGGCCGCCTTGACGCCGCCGCCGCCCACTACCGATCCGCCTTAGAGTACTGGCAGCGACTCGGCAACCCTGGCCCCTGGGCCATGACGTTGAACAACCTCGGCGTCGTTCACCAACTGCGAGGCGACTACGAACAGGCGCAACAGGTCTTAATGGATGCCCTGGCTCGGGTGCGGGAAAGCGGCCACCAGCGGGTGGAAGCAACGGTGCTGGCGAGCCTGGGCGATGTGCAACGCGACTTGGGGACGTATGCCGAGGCCATCACGTCGTACCGGCGCGGGCTGGACGTAGCGCAACGGACTAATGAAGCCTTCATCATCACCTACATCATGCAGGCACTGGGATACACCTATTTGTCCCAAGGCCAATCGGAAAAGGCGGAGGAGTACCTGCGCACCGCCTTAGAACGGGCCGAGGCCAGTGGCTCTACTTATGAACGAGGGCTATGTCTTACCAGTTGGGGCATCTATCAGATGGAGCAGGACGACTCCGCCAACGCCTTAAGCACACTGGAACAGGCCTGTAACCTTCTGCAAAAAGGAGATCTGAAACAGGAACTGGCCTGGGCCCGATTGCATACCGGCATCGTGCGTTTCCGATTGGGCGAGATAACCCACGGCCAGCGGGATCTGGCCGCGGCTTTAGAGGTTGCCGAGGTCATCGGCAGCGATGCGTTCCTGGCCGCTGCGGGGCGCAGGGCACTCCCTCTCCTGCGCCATGCAGCGCGTGGTGATGCGCGGGCGCGCCGCCTGCTGGCCCGAGCCCAGACGACACCAACGGAGATTCCCGCCGAAACCGCCGAAGCCGCGGCAGTCGTCCGACACCGGCTGGAGATCCACGCTTTCGGGCAAGGGCAGGTAGTGGCCGACTCGCAACTGGTCAGCAACACGCGCTGGGCTACCAGCCGGGCCCGCGAACTCTTCCTGTGCATCGTCGGCCATCCTGATGGGCTGCGCAAGGAGCAAATCGGCCTCCTGTTCTGGCCGGACCATTCACCAGAACGGCTCAATGGCATCTTCCGCTCTACCATGTATCGGGTGCGCCGGGCTATCTTCCCAGAATTCGTCGTTTTTGATGAGGAGGTGGGGGTTTATCGCTTTAACCGCCAGTTGGACTACCGATACGACGTTGAGGAATTTGAACGACTGTTGCAACGCGGTGAGGAAACTGAGGCCGATGACCGTGCGAAGTTATATGAGCAAGCCGCTGCTTTGTATACAGGCGATTATCTGGAAGATTGTTTGGACGAGTGGGCTCAGATGGAACGAGAACGGCTACAGCAGCGTTTGCTGGCAGCCCTCTCCTGGTTGGGCGATTATCGCATGGCGAAGGGATTTCCGGCCGCGGCCCTGGAGCATTATCGCCGCATCCTCACCCTGGATCCATATAGGGAGGAGATCCATCGCCAGGTTATCCGCTGCTACCTGCAAATGGGTGATCGCGCTGCCGCCGCCCGCCAGTACCGAGAGTGCGTCCGCCTATTGTGGGAGGATCTGCGTGTAGCCCCAGCGCGAGAGACTCAGGCTCTGTACAAGGAGATGGCCGCATGAGGGTCCGGGCAGCATTTTATAGGCGTCAGGCAAGCACATTCTGTGGGGTTCGTGAGGTGTTTGGTGAGTGGTTTGGTGAGTCACCTATGGTATGAAT
>JADYZS010000487.1 GCA_020853075.1 Anaerolineae bacterium
GTAGTCGCGGTGCGCGACGGCGTTGACTAGTGCCTCGCGCACCGCAAAGGGCGGGTATTCGGTCTTCTCCTCGCGTACCAGGCCCCGTACCACCGCCTCCACCCGCATCTCCGACCAGATGACTTGCCAGGCCCGTTCTATGAGCCGGGGGAGCGGGCCACCGATTTCTTCACGCCGCCCGTAGCCCGGCAGGCCTTCCGGCCCGCGCGGCTCATTGCCCGTGAAGCGCACGAAGAGAAGGCCGCACTGCGGGAGAATGGCTTGTGGTTGGCGGCCAAACAATAGCAGACCGCTGACCGTGGGTTGGCCCGCTAAATCTAGCGCGCCGATGTCACGCAGCAACTGTTCGCGTACCACGGCTGCAGGTCGTCGTTGCCGTTCCTCGCGCTTCGCCAGGTATTCGGTGATGAGGTCGTCGTCCAGGTCGGCTCTGGTTGCTCCGGCGATGCTCTCCGTCTCAAAATCGCCGCTGGATTTGGTCGCGGCCAGTTGGCGGATCGCCTCGCCGCCGAGAGGCCGGTTCTCGTTGCTGACGCGCAGAAGCACGCGGCCATCGGCCAGGGAATGGAGTTCGGTGCTGCGCGGCACGCGGATAGCAACCACCACTCCCTGTTGCGTCTCCATCTGTTCCCATTCCGTGCGTACCGGTGGGCGGCAGGCGACGAGGGCCAGGCGCAGCGCGCTCTCTATTTCTTCGGAGAGAAGTTCACCCTTTACTGTACCGCCAGGCCCCACGCCGAGGAGCACCGTGCCGCCGTCGGCGTTGGCGAAGGCGACCAGCGTCTCTGCCAGGTGTTCGTTGTCGGGCTGTGGCAAGTATTCCAGCGTAGGGCCGGGGCCTTTGCTCAAGAGAGAGGAAAGGGACATCTTACCTATCTTTCGCCAGCGTGGGGGCGGGTTGTGTGGGCGCGGGCTCGGTGCTCTCGCCGGCGGCCAGGCGCGCGACAGAGGCCACTGCGTCGTTACCATCCAGGGCCATCAGCCGCCCGCCGCCCGCCGCGCGCCCCTGGCTGGGAATGTCGGCCACCTTCGCCCGCAGCGCCATGCCCTGGGCGGTGACTATCGCCAGTTCATCTTGAGGCCGCATGACACGGGCTGCAACGATGGGGCCGGTGCGTTCCAGGCTGCGAGTCAGCGTCTGCACGCCGCCGCTGTGACGGCCCTGGCGTGGATACTCGTTTAGCGACGTACGCTTGCTAAAGCCTTTCGCTGTGACCAGGAGCAATTCGCCCTCCGGCTCTACCACGTCCATGCTCGCCACGCGGTCACCTTCTGCGAGACGGATGCCCCAGACTCCCGTAGCAGAGCGGCCCATGGGGCGCACCTCGTCCTCTGAGAAGCGCAGCGCCTGCCCCCGTTCCGTCACCACGATTACCTCTTGTTCGCCGTGGGTGAGGCATACCCAGCCCAACTCGTCGCCCTCGTCCAGCGAGAGGGCGATGATGCCGCTGGGGCGTACCGCCTCAAACTCGGCCAGCGCCGTGCGCTTCACCTTGCCGTTCGCCGTCGCCATCGTCAGGTATTCTGCTTTCGCAAAGTCGGGCACGGCCACCGCCGCCGTCACCCGCTCACCCGGCTCCAGCCCGATGATGTTCACCAACGGCGCGCCGCGGGCATCGCGCCCCGCGTCGGGGAGTTGGTGTACGCGCTGGCTGAAGACACGCCCGCGATGGGTGAAGAAAAGGACGTGATCCAGCGTGCGCGCCGAGAGGATATAGAAGACCGCGTCCTCGTCCTTCGTCGCCATGCCGGTCACCCCGCGGCCACCCCGTCCTTGAGCGCGAAACGCCCGCGCGGGCGTGCGCTTGACATAACCTTGCTGCGTGATGGTGATGAGCACGTCTTCTTGCGGAATCAGGTCCTCGTCGGTGAAGTCCTCTTTCTCCTCAGCCACAATGTGCGTCCGGCGCGCATCGCCGAACTTCTCTTTTAAGGCAAGCAAGTCGTTCTTGACCAGTGCCAGGATCTTGCGCGAGTTCGCCAGCAAGTCCTCCAGCCGGGCAATGGTCGCCTGCACCTCGCGGTATTCGTCCTCAATCTTCTGCCGTTCCAGAGCGGCCAGGCGGCGCAATGGCATATCCAGGATCGCCTGCGCCTGTACTTCGGACAGCCGGAAGCGGCTCATGAGCGCGGTGCGCGCCTCTTCCACAGAGGCGGCAGCGCGGATGAGCGCGATGACGGCATCCAGGTTGGCGAGGGCGATGCGCAATCCTTCCAGCAGGTGAGCCCGTGCCTGCGCTTGGGCCAGTTCGTAGCGGGTGCGCCGCGTTAGCACGTCGCGCCGGTGCTCAACGTAAATCTGCAAGGCGCGCTTCAGCGACAGGTGGCGTGGCTCATTATCCACCAAAGCAAGGATGTTGATGCTGTAGGTCGTTTGCAGCGGCGTGTATTTGAAGAGCTGGTTGAGCACCTTGCGGGCGGGTGCGCCACGCTTTAGTTCTATGACGATGTGCATCCCCTGGCGGTCCGATTCATCCCGCAGGTCGGCAATCTGATCCAGGCGACCGCTGCGCACCAGTTCGGCGATGCGCTCCAGGAGGGCCGATTTGTTCAGTTGGTACGGTATCTCGGTGACGATGATGCGCTGGCGACCACCTTTCATCTCCTCAATGGCCGTCGCCGCGCGCACGGCCAGCCGCCCCTGCCCTGTTGCGTACGCCTTGGCGATACCCTCGCTCCCCAGGATGATGCCGCCAGTGGGGAAGTCCGGCCCCGGCACCAGGCGCATCAGGTCCTCAGGCGTGACGGAGTCGGCTTCGTCCCAGCGGTCAATGAGATAGACCGCCGCGTCGGTGATTTCGCCCAGGTTGTGGGGCGGGATGTTCGTCGCCATGCCCACCGCGATGCCCGTCGTGCCGTTGACCAGCAGGTTGGGGAGGAGGCCGGGGAGGACGAGTGGCTCTTCCAGGGAGCCATCAAAGTTGAAGCCCCAATCCACCGTCTCTTTCTCAATGTCGGCCAGCAGCGCCTCGGCGGTGGCCGCCAGGCGCGCCTCGGTATAACGCATAGCCGCCGGGCTGTCGCCGTCAACGGAACCGAAGTTCCCCTGGCCGTCCACCAGGGGATAGCGCATAGAGAAGTCCTGCGCCATGCGCGCCATCGTCTCATAGACTGCCGCGTCACCGTGGGGGTGATACTTGCCCAGCACCTCGCCGACGATGCGGGCCGATTTCTTGTAGGCGGTGTTTGCCCGCAGGCCCATGTCGTGCATGGCGTAGAGGATGCGGCGCTGCACAGGCTTCAGCCCGTCGCGCGCGTCGGGGAGCGCTCGCGCCACGATAACGCTCATGGCGTAGTCCAGATAGGCCGAGCGCATCTCCTGGTCAATATCTGCTAGCCGGATAACTCCGACTTCCTGGCCGTTTTCGTTCAATGCCATCCACTCCTTACGTTTTCCGGGCGTTATTATACCCCAAACCGCCGCCTTTTTCCATCTTATACAGAGTTCCGTCAAAGTCCGCCATCGGATAGAATCCGACGGCTGTTTATTCGTTAAGCCCGCTCCGCGGGCTTCCTAGCCCGGTTGCCGTCGGTTTCCAACCGACATCTTTGTAGAAAAACACATCGCGTTCGGAGCGAACGCGATGTGACAGGCGGATATATGTATGGCAAGAGTTGTTAGGACAACCGCTAGGCCTCTGCTCGTTTCCGTACTCTCAAGACATAAACCTTGTCGTCTTCAATGTCGTACCGTATGCGGTAATCACCGACCCGCCAGCGGTATTGCCCGGTCTCTGCCGCTACGACTTTCCGCCCCCGATAGGGATCGGCCTCTATCTCCCGCAGTGCGGCCAGAATGCGTTGCTGATCTTTTCGTTCTATCTTTCTCATATCTTTGTAGAAGCGCTCGGTGACGATCAGGCGATAGGCACCAGGCATTTATTTCTCCGCCGGCGCCAGTTCTAGTTTCTTCTCCAATTCCTCCAGGGTCATCGTCCGGCCCAGCCTGACATCTTCCCTGGCTTCCATCACACCAGCCAGGTACTCTGAATCGGCCAGTTCCTCCGCTGTTTCCAGGTTCTCCAAGATTTCCCGGAATGTCTCCACACCGATGACGACGGCTCTCGGCTCGCCCATCCTGGTTACGACAAATAGGGCCGTCCCCCGTGCAGCCTCGTCCACGACACTGCCAAACCGATTCGCTGCTTCGGTAGCACTGATCTCCTTAGGCTTCAAACGCTCTACCATGCTGATCCTCCTGAAACCAGGTTACGGACAGTGGCTTTGACATTGGCTAACTTAGCGATATATTAACGTAGTTGCCAGGGCTTGTCAAGATAGACAATGAGTGTTATGATGATAGTGTCCCCGCTGCAAAAGGAGGCTGTTGACGGCGTCATCAACGGCGACGCCACGGCCCGCGAGGCCCTGACGCGTGCGCAGCGGGAAGTGAGCAAGTAGGGCCACAGGGACCACCGCGCCAGGCGCGAGTGTCAGCAAATCGTAAGGCATACCCCCTTGACCTTTTGGGGGAACAGGTTGATAATGGGGGCACGATACTCGGCCCTGCGGGGACACGAAGGGGAAGGCTATGTCAAGATCGGCCGGCGATGTAGCAGCACCCACGATGGCGAGAAGCCACTATCGCGACGCGCTCCTGCGCATTGTCCTGGTCATGCGGGAGAACCCGCAGGAGAAGCGCGCTTCCTGTGCTTTCTGTTGGCGCCCCCTCACGCCAGTGGATGCGGACAATGGCCGTGTCCTATATTGTCGTTGCGGCCACACGCATTGACGACGTAAGATCGCTCCTCTGAGGAATTTAGCCCCCGGCAGCGGGGGCTTTTTCTTTGCCCCAACCGGCCCACAAGAACCGGAGAGTCGTACCCGGTAACACTCATGACCATCTCATGCAATCTTCATTAAATCTTAACAGCCTTCTGCTAGACTAAGCACAACAGGCGGGCGATCCCCGACCAGTGAATCTTGGATAGGGAGAGTAAGGATGAAAAATAAGAAACCGTTCGTCGTATTGGGCACGCTGCTACTTGTGATCGTGATCGGCCTGTTGGCGGTGGGCTCGGCCCTCGCCCAGGAGGCCACGCCCACACCTGAAACACCCACGCCGAAAACCTCCAAAGGGTGGTTCGGCTGGGGTAAGGGCTTCTTCGGTTTCAGGGGCGGTTCGTGGGCAACCTACGATGCTGTGGCCCAGGTGCTCAACCTGACCCCTACCCAACTCTTTGAGCAACTGCACAGCGGCAAGACCCTGGCAGAAATCGCCGAGGCTCAAGGCGTTGACATGCAGAAGGTTCAGGATGCCGTCAAGGCGGCTCAGACACAGGCCATGAAGGACGCCATCAGCCAGGCCGTGAAAGATGGGAAAATCACGCAGGCGCAGGCTGACTGGCTCCTTGAGGGGCTGGAGCAGGGTTATCTACCCAGGGGCCGTGGCTTCGGTCATGGGATGCGAGGCGGTATGCGCGGCCTCAAGGGTTGGGGCCCTGCACCGACGCCCACCGCCCCCGCAACGGGTACGTCGTCCTGAGGCTGGCCGGCCGGGGCAGCCTCTCTAAAATGAATGTAAATGCTCGCCTGATCCACGAGGGGGATGAGGCTCTGCCTTCGTCCCCCTTAACGGATTGAGGAGGATATGGTAGTGGAAAAAGGCCGACCTCTGATTGAGATCCGAGACGTGACGAAGGTCTATCGCATGGGTGAGATTGAGGTGCACGCCCTGCGCGGCGTCTCGCTGCAAGTCCACGCTGGCGAGATGATAGCGATCATGGGGCCATCCGGTTCCGGAAAGTCAACCCTGATGAATATCGTGGGAGCGTTGGACGTGCCGACCGCCGGTACCTATCTGCTGGATGGGCAGGATGTGAGCCGGATGAGCGAAGATCGCCTGGCCGCCATCCGCAACCGGAAGATCGGCTTCGTCTTTCAGACCTTCAACCTCCTGCCGCGCATGTCGGCGCTGGCGAATGTGGAACTACCCCTGATCTACGCGGGCGTTGGCAACGGCCGGAAACGCTGCATCGCCGCCCTGGAACTGGTGGGGCTGGGTGACCGGCTGCACCACAGGCCCAACGAACTATCGGGCGGGCAGCAGCAGCGGGTGGCTATCGCCCGCGCGTTGGTGAACGAGCCGAGCCTCATCCTGGCGGATGAGCCCACCGGCAACCTGGATTCCAAGTCGGGCGAAGAGGTGATGCGCGCCTTTCAGGAATTGAATGAGCAAAGAGGCATCACCATCGTGTTTGTTACCCACGAACCGGATATCGCGGAACACACGCGGCGCATCGTCCGCTTGGCGGATGGCCTCGTCGTCAGTGACAAGCCCGTGCTGAATACGCGACGGGCCGGAGATTATATACCAAGAGGCGACCTGGGCAGCCCCTTGGCGGCCAGCGATAATGGTCAGTCGGGCATTGCGCTTGATGCCAGCGTACCCATCGCCGCGTTAGAACAAGCAAGGCGATAGCAAAGGGAGGACGAAGAGAATGAACCGGGCTTTGCAGATCATATCAGCCATCGTAATCTTGGTCGTTGTCGCCGGGGGGAGTTTCTACGGCGGCATGGTCTATGGCAAGCGACAGGCACAGTCTTCCACGGCTGCGACGTTTCGGCGAGGCGTGGCGCCGATAACCGGCGAGGGCGGACAGTTTCAGTTCCCCAACCCGAACCAGCAAGGGACAGGGCCACGGGCTGGCGGGGCAGGCGGCGCGCTCTTTGGCGAGATCGCGGAGATAGGCGACGGCCTCCTGGTGATCAAGGATAACAACGGCAAAGAGACGCAGGTGCACGTCACCGATACGACCCTGATAGAGAAGAACGCCTCGGTCAATCTGGCCGATCTTAAACCGGGTGAGACGGTGATTATCTCAGGCAGCCGGGGAGACGATGGGAGCATCACCGCGCGTTCGGTGCAGGTGGCTCCTGCCGGGCGTTTTGGCGTCATCAACCCCGGAGCCACGCGCACACCATAGAGCAGGAGTACCGTTATGAAACGAGTTTTCCGTTTGGGATTGGCACTGTTGGTGCTCTTAGGGCTGGGAGCCGGTGGGTACTGGTTCTATCAGAACCAGATTGCCGTCCAGGGGAGCAGCACGGCGACGGATGGATACACCCAGGTGGTGACGGCGCAGCGGGGGAACTTGACTGCCAGCCTTACCGTGGTGGGGGAACTGGAAGCCGTCCAGCACGAGACCCTCACCTTTGAGCGGCTGGCGGGCAAGACGGTGCTGAAGAGCCTGGCGGTGCAGGCGGGGAACACGGTCACGGTGGGGCAGGTGTTGGCGACGATAGACCCGGCTCCTTACAAGCAGGTGTTAGACCAGGCGAGGAGCGATCTGCAGGCGGCAGAGGAGAAGTTGGCCGACCTCAAGACGCCGGCCACCGCGCTGGAAATCGCCCAGGCCGACCTGAAGGTCGCCCGAGCGGAACTCCAACTTGAGCAAGCGAAAGACACGTTGAACGATCTGGTGAACCTCAATATCGCCGATCTACAATCCGCCGTGGTGAGCGCACGCAGCGATCTGGCGAAAACGCAGTCAGACCTGGTCGCCCTGCAGACCGACCGCACCACCGAAGACAAGTTGACCAAGTTGCGCGATACGGAGGCGACTGCCGCATCTGAATACGCGCGGCTGGCCGCTGAGACTTACTCCGACGTCTATTACCAGGACCGGCTGCAATTGGCCTACAACAAGATGATGGATGCCCAGGATGCGCGGGTGACCGCCGAGATACAACAGCAGGTCAACCTGCTGCAGGCACAGATGAAGGTGACCAAGGCGAAGCAGTCTTTGGTGGATGCGGAGGAGGCGTTGGCGGAGGCGAAGGCGGGGGGCGATGCCCTGGCCCTGGCGAAGGCACAACTGGCCGTCCGCGATGCGGAGGTAGCCCTCGCCGCTGCCAAGGAAGACCGGGCCGGACTAGACAAGGGAACCGACGCCACCACCCTGGCAGCAGCCCAGGCCGACCTGGACAAGAAACGACTGGCGGTGACCGAGGCCGAAGAAGACCTGGCCGCAACCAGCCTGGTCGCCCCCTTTGAGGGGACGGTGCTCCAGACCCACACGGCGGCGGGGAGCAACATCGCCGCCAACAGCAGCATCGTCACCCTGGCGAACCTGAAGGGGTTGCAGGTGGTGGCCTCGGTGGATGAGACGACGATCCGCCAGGTGAGCGTGGGGCAGAAGGCGCAGATCAGTTTTGATGCCTTCCCTGGGCAGACCTTCCGGGGGGAGGTGTTGGAGGTGCCCTTGCAGGGGACGTTGCAGGGGAACGTGATGGTGTATGAGGTGTTGGTGTCGTTGGTGGGGGCGGAGAAGTTGCCGTTGCTGGTGGGGATGACGGCGAACGTGCAGATCAGTATGGGCAGTGTGGAGAATGGGTTGTTGGTGCCGACGATGGCGTTGCAGAAGGTGGGTGGGATGTACCAGGTGTTGGTGCCCAATGCCACAGACCCTGAAGGGGAGCCGGAGTTGGTGCCAGTGGAGGTGGGGTTGAGCACCGGGACGTACACGCAGATCGTGAAGGGGTTGAACGAGGGGGATAAGGTGGTGATGCGGATCTCGGCTACTCAATCCAATCCCTTCTTCCGCGGCGGGGGCGGCCAGTCCCAGGGCGTTGTCATTGGCCGCTAAGAGGAGTAAGAACAGATGAAGTGGATCAGACGCTTGTTCATGGTTGTCCTGGTGGCCGCCGCCATGGCCGGTGGGTACTGGTTCTATCAGAACCGGATTGCCGTCCAGGGGAGCAGCACGGCGACGGATGGATACACCCAGGTGGTGACGGCGCAGCGGGGGAACCTGAGTGCCAGCCTTACCGTGGTGGGGGAACTGGAAGCCATCCAGCACGAGACCCTGACCTTTGAGCGGCTGGCGGGGACGACAGTGTTGCAGAGCCTGGCGGTGCAGGCGGGGAACACGGTCACGGCGGGCCAGGTGTTGGCGACGGTTGATCCGGCTCCCTACAAGCAGGCATTAGACCAGGCGAGGAGCGATCTGCAGGCGGCAGAGGAGAAGTTGGCCGACCTCAAGACGCCGGCCACCGCCCAGGAAACCGCCGCAGCCGACGTGAAAGTCGCCCAGGCCGAGCACGATCTGGAACAGGCCAAAGAAGACCTGGCAAAACTCCAATCGCCCGACCTGACTGCCTTGCAGGAGGCAGTCCAAACCGCGCGGGACAACCTGGCCGTGGCGAAATACCAACAAGCCCTGGCAGAGCGCGATTCCCTGGCGAAGAGCGAGCGCGATCTCCAATACGCCGTGAACTGGCACGAGCGGAAGATCGGGCAGCTGCAACAGTCGGTGGCGGAGCACAAGGCGAATCTGGAACAGACCGAGCAATTGGCCGACGAGCAGGAGAAACTCGGCGATGCGCAGGCCGATCTGGCGCGCGTGCAGGCACAACGGCAGGTATCGCGCCAGTCGGCGGCGTTGGCCGTGACGGAAGCCCAGCAGTCTTTGGTGGATGCGGAGGAGGCGTTGGCGGAGGCGAAGGCGGGGGGCGATGCCCTGGCCTTGGCGAAGGCACAACTGGCCGTCCGCGATGCGGAGGTAGCCCTCGCCGCTGCCAAAGAAGACCGCGCCAAACTGGACGAGGGAACCGACGCCACCACCCTGGCAGCAGCCCAGGCCGACCTGGACAAGAAACGGCTGGCGGTGACCGAGGCGGAAGAAGACCTGGCCGGGACGAACCTGGTGGCTCCCTTTGACGGCACGGTGTTGCAGACCCACACGACGGCGGGGAGCAACATCGCCGCCAACAGCAGCATCGTCACCCTGGCGAACCTGAAGGGGTTGCAGGTGGTGGCCTCAGTGGATGAGACGACGATCCGCCAGGTGAGTGTGGGGCAGAAGGCCCAGATCAGTTTTGATGCCTTCCCTGGGCAGACCTTCAGCGGCCAGGTGTTGGAGGTGCCGTTGCAGGGGACGTTGCAGGGGAACGTGATGGTGTATGAGGTGTTGGTGTCGTTGGTGGGGGCGGAGAAGTTGTCGTTGTTGGTGGGGATGACGGCGAACGTGCAGATCAGTATGGGCAGTGTGGAGAATGGGTTGTTGGTGCCGACGATGGCGTTGCAGAAGGTGGGTGGGATGTA
>JADYZS010000488.1 GCA_020853075.1 Anaerolineae bacterium
CAGCGCGCTCTTCCGGCGGTATCAGGACGTTCTTGATAAGTTGTATCATGATGGTGCTACCGCCCTGTACCCGAGAGCCGCTGAGGGTGGAGACCAGCGCGCGGGCGAACCCGCGCGGGTCCACGCCGGGGTTCTGGTAGAAAGAGCGATCCTCCAGGGCGATGGTCGCGTCCTTCAGAACCTGGGGAATTTCATCAATCCTCAAGTAAGTGCGGTCGCCGCGGAAGGGGCGCGGGTCGGGCACCTCATACAAAAGATGCTGGCCGGTGCGGTCGTAGATTTTGACCGTCTCAAAAGCGTCGTTCTGCTGGATCTGTTCCAGGGCCGACGCGTCGGGAAGGTCCTGGGCGAAGTAGGAATAAACACTGGCGACGGTAGCAGCGGCAGAGAGAATCACCAGCCCCACAGCAAGAACGGCAATAAACATCAGGGCCAGCGCGAGACGCAAGAGAATGACGCCGGGGCCAGGGCCAGCAGGTATCCGGCGGCGGCGCAAACGCGCCACTCGTTCGGCATGGGTCATAGTTCGGGGAACACGCTCCACAAAGTGGGCCCGGCACGGGCTCCTAAAACGGGCGGGGGGCGGCTTCGGCCCGGCCCCCCGCCCGGTGGGTTTTATCATAGCCCAAAAGAGGCAAAATGGCAAGTGCTGTGAAACGTTGCACCGGCCTCCGCGCCATGATATAATCTCGCTGGTTGACCGCAGTTCCGCCCTCTTCTGCTTTGGTTGCCCAAGCCAGATAGGTAGTGACAGCCGATCCGATGCCACCCCGAGGAGATCATGGCTTTCTGGCGCGGACAGTAGAGGTAATACGAGGGCGGCAACCTGCTGCCTCTCAATCCCATCCTACAAGGACTTGGCGTGGGCCTCCGTCTGTGGAACACCATCGGCAAACGACCGGGGATGGTCCTGGCGACCCTCTACGTTCTTTGTGTGTTGGCGTTCCTGGCAACGATCCCGCTGCCCCGCATTGATAACCAACTGGTCGGCTCCGACGGCACTTTCTACTACGCTTACCTGCCCAGCATCTGGCTGGATGGCGACCTGGACTTCGCCAACCAGTACCGCTACCTCATCGGGCCGGGGCGGGAATCTATCGCGGGCTTCACGCCCAGGGGGCTCCCCGTCAACGCGTACCCTGTCGGCTCGGCTCTCCTCTGGTCTCCCTTTTTCCTCGCCGCGCACCTCGCCATCCTGGCCCTGCGCGCCCTGGGCGCGACCATCCCCGCCGATGGGATGGGCTACCCTTACCAGACGGCGACCTTGCTGGGGAGCATCACCTACGGGGCTATGGGCCTCTGGCTCATCTACCGCCTTTGCCGCCGGCGTTTTGGCCCTTCCCCTTCCGTCGCGGCGGTCGCTTTGCTCTGGCTGGGGAGCAGCGTCCTCTACTACGTGGTCGCCGAACCCTCTATGGTACATACGAGTTCCCTGTTTGCGCTGGGCCTCTTCTTCTACCTGTGGGATGGGCAACAAGGGGAAGGGACGAGCCGCGGGTGGCTGGTGCTGGGCCTGGTAGGGGGGCTGGTGGTCCTGGTGCGCGTGCCCGACGCTATCTTCGTCGCGCTTCCCGTCCTGGGGATGCTGCCGCAACTCCTGCGCGCGCCAGCGCGCATCCTGCCCCGGCTGGCCCTTTTCGCGGGCGCGGCTCTCCTGGCTTTCGCGCCGCAACTCATCGTCTGGCAAATCCTCTACGGCTCCCTCATCAGCGGCTACCTCTCTCTCTCCGGCGGGCTCGCTTTCCACTGGCTCTCGCCCCAATGGATACAGGTTCTCTTCTCCGGCCTCCACGGCCTCTACACCTGGCATCCGCTGCTGCTGGCCGCTACCGCGGGGCTGGTCCTGCTGGCCCGCCGCTCTCCACGCGAACGCCGCTTCACGCTCCTGCTGGTGATCGGGCTGCTGTTACAACTCTACCTGATCAGCGCCTGGCGCGAGTGGTGGCAGGGCGATTCCTTCGGCGGGCGCATGTTCATCAGCGCCATGCCTATCTTCGCGTTGGGGCTGGCCGCTCTCCTGGACCGCCTCAGCTATGGCCGATATTTGACCGCGGTCATGCTCGTCTCCATCGTCCTTCTTGCCTGGAACGGCCTCTTCATGTTAGAGTATCGCTTGGGCTGCTTCTCCCGCAGCGCGCCTTTGTCGGTGTCACAGGTGGCGACGGCCACCTTCCAATGTTTGCCTGATTTCCTACTGAGGCGTTGATTCACCCATGAGAATAGCGATAGACACTCAATCTACCCTGGGACGGAAGACAGGCATCGGCCTCTACACGGCCAACCTCCTGCGCGCGCTGCGCCGCGTCGCGCCAGAGCACGAGTACGTGGAACTATCGTGGGGGAGGACGGAGGAACTGCGCACGGACCGGCGCCTGCGTTGGGAGCAGTGGGAATTGCCGCGACGCGTCCGCGCCGCCCGCGCCCAGGTGCTGCACCTGACCGGCTTCGGCGCGCCCATCCGGCGGCCCTGCCCCACGGTGCTGACGGTACACGACCTCATCGGCTACCTTTTCCCGGCCAACCTCCCGCCTGTCGCCCGTTTCTACTGGGCCCGCTGGCTCCCCTTCAGCGTGCGCTTCGCCGGACGCATCATCGCCGATTCGGAGCACACCCGCGGTGACCTGCAAAGGCTTCTCAGCATACAAGAGGAACGCATCACCGTCATTCCTCTGGCGGCGGACGAGCGCTTCCGGCCCATCACCGACCCGGTAGTGCGGGCAGACGTGCGAGACAGGTATGACCTCCCCTCGTCTTTCATCCTGTACGTGGGGACGCTGGAACCGCGCAAAGGGCTAGATACGCTGGTGAATGCCTTTGCGGCCCTGGCGGGCGACTTCCCTCACGCCCTCGTCATCGCCGGTAAGAAAGGCTGGTACACTTTACCCCTTTTCCGGCAGGTAGAGGCGTTGGGCCTGCGCCACCGCATCCGCTTCACCGATTACGTGGACGACGCGGATTTGCCAGTGGTCTATAATCTGGCCGACATCTTCGTCTTCCCTTCCCGTTACGAAGGCTTTGGCCTCCCGCCGTTGGAGGCGATGGCCTGCGGCGTGCCGGTGGTTTCCTCCAACGCCGCCAGCCTGCCGGAGGTAGTAGGCGACGCCGGGGTGCTGGTGTCGCCGGACAACGTAGAGGCGTTGGCAGCAGCCATGCGTCAGTTGCTGGTGAACGAGGCGCAGCGGATGGACTTGTGTGCGCGCGGGCTGACACGGGCGAGCCGCTTCACCTGGGAGGAGACGGCGCGGCAGACCGCCAGGGTCTATGAGGGGTTGGCATGAGGATCTGTGTGGATGTCTCTGCCGCCGTCCACCACCGGGCGGGGCTGGGACGCTACGCCCACGAATTGACGGCAGCCCTGTTGGACGTGGATGCCGGAGACGAATACGTTGTCTTCTACAATCGCCCGGCGCGGGCGCAGGTGGCCCCGCCGTTGGACCGCCTCCGCCACCTGACGACCAACCTCCCCAACAAACCGTGGCGGTTGAGCGCACTATTCGCCCATTTTGCCGGTCTCCCGCAGGACCGCCTTTTCCCCGGCATTGACCTTTTCCATGCCGCTGACCACCTCCTGCCGCGGTTCTCCCGCGCGCGGAGCGTCTTCACCCTCCACGATCTCGCCTTCCGCTTCTACCCAGAGACGCACACGGCGTTGAACCGCTGGTTCCTCAACGTGATGATGCCGCGCTTCCTGCGTTCGGCGGATGCGGTCATCGCCGTCTCGGAGCACACGAAGCGGGACGCGGTGCGGGCCTATGAGATTGACGAAGCGAAGGTCAGGGTGATTTACGAAGGGGTACACCCTCGCTTCCGTCCCGCCGACCCGGAGGCGATGGAAGCCGTCCGCCGGAAATACGGCCTGCCTGACCGCTTCATCCTCTCCGTGGGCACGATAGAGCCCCGCAAGAACCTGGACACGCTCCTGGCCGCGTATCGCCTGTTGAGAGGGCAAGGGACAGCACACAAACTGGTCGTCGTGGGGAAGAAAGGATGGCTGTACGAAGGTTTTTTCCGGCGGCTGCGGGAGTTGGGGCTGGAGGGCGAGGTCATCTTTCCCGGCTTCATTCCCGACAACGATTTGCCTGCCTTCTATAGCAGCGCGGAACTCTTCGCCTTTCCCTCTCTGTATGAAGGTTTCGGCCTCCCGCCGTTGGAGGCGATGGCCTGCGGCGCGCCCGTCGTCTGCGCCGATTCGTCCAGCCTGCCGGAGGTGGTGGGCGATGCCGCGCTCCTGCTGCCGCCGCTGGACGTGGTGGCGTGGGCAGAGGCGATGCGGCGGCTGGCCTGCGATGCTGACCTACGGGCGACGCTGCGGGCGCGCGGGCCGGCGCGCGCGCGGCGGTTCTCCTGGGAACGGGCCGCACGCGAGACGGTGGAGGTCTATCGGCGGGTGATGGCTCGGTGAAAAACAAAGGTCTCCTGGCCCTGGCTCTCATCTACCTCTTCGCCCTGGTCACCATCTTCAAGCCCTGGGTGCGCTCCGCCGCCATAGACTGCGACCTGGATACCTACAACGAGTTCCAGCACTACGAGGGGGCGCAGGACGAGGAACCGCAATCTACCGCCTGGCGCAACTTCTTCCGGCGCACGGAAACCGGCCTTTGGAGCAACCATTACCCGGTCGGCTCTGCCGTCCTGTGGTCGCCCTTTTTCATCTTAGCCCATGCCGTCACTCGGCTCCTTAACCTGGCCGGTTACGGCATTGCCCCGGACGGCTATTCCTCACTGTACGTTGTGTTCAGCACCTTCGGCTCCACGGTTGCGGCCTTCGTGGGGCTGGCCCTGGTTTATCGCATCGCCAGAGGGCTCTACGGCGACTTCACCGCGACCCTGGCGACGGCATCCATCTGGCTCGCCTCGCCCCTGGTCTTCTATATGTATATGCACCCCTCCATGTCCCACGCCAACGATGCCTTCGCCAACGCCCTCTTCGTCTGGGTCTGGTATGCGACGCGGCCGGCACGCGGCCACAAGGGCTGGCTGGCGCTGGGGCTGGCGGGAGGGCCGGCCGCGCTGGTGCGTACCCAGAACGTCCTCCTCATGGCCTTCCCTGGGTTGGAACTTTTGGGGGAACTGATAACGTCATTACGTCAGCGCTTAACGGTCTGCGATCCATCGGCAAGGGGTGCATCTTCGCCGTCGCCTTTCTCATTGCCTTTGTACCGCAGATGCTCGTCTGGAAGGCGGTTTTCGGCTCCTACATCATCCTCAACCCGCAGCAAGTCAGCAGCGGCTACGGCTTCAACCTGTGGAGTCCCAACCTGTTGAACGCTCTCTTCTCCTCCAGCCACGGGCTTTTCATCTGGAACCCGCTGCTCTTGCCGGCCGCGTTGGGGGTATGGCTCCTCGCCCGGCGGGAACGGAGGCTCGCCCTGTTGTTGGCGCTGACCTTCCTGCTGCAACTCTACGTCATCGGTTCGTGGGTTGCCTGGCACGGGACGGTCGCCTTCGGCGCGCGTTTCTTCGTCAACTCCATGCCGATGTTCGTGCTGGGCCTGACCGCGCTGATAGACCGGCTGCGGCAGCGCGTTCCGGCGACGGCGCTGGCGGCAGCGGGAGGAGCCTTTGTCGCCTGGAACTTTCTCTTGATTGTTCAGTATGCCCTGCAACTCATCCCGCGCGCCGGCCCGGTCTCTATCACGCAAATGATAGCCAACCAATTCACGGTAGTCCCCCAAAGCCTGGGCAAAGTGGTGGGGCTCCTCATGGCAAGGCTTTCCAGGTGAACCATGAGCCTGCGTATCGGCATTGACGGGCGCACCATCCAGGACCATTTTCCCGGCATCGGGCGCTACACCTACCATCTGGTGGACGCCCTCGCGCCCCTCGCGCCTGGCGACTCCATCATCCTGCTGCATAATCCGCGCCTGCCTAATAGCCGCTACCCGCTGGCCGACCTGGCGCGCCATCCCAACGTGCGCCTCCTGGAAGTTCCCATCCTGCCCTTCTCCCTGGCCGAACAGTTGCGACTGCCCGGCATCGCGCGCGCCCTCAGGCTTGACCTGTTTCACTCCCCATATTACATCAAGCCCTATTGGCTCCCGTGCCCTTCCATCCTCACGCTGTACGACATCATCTCGCACACACATCCATCTTCTCTTCCGTCCGCCCGCGCCCGTCTCCTCTTTGAGGTGACGACACGCCTGGCCTTGCGGTCGGCGCGCCTCGTCCTGACTCTATCGGAGGACGCGGCGAAGGCCCTGAATCGCTACTACCGCGTGTCGCCCGGCAAAATCGTGGTCACACCGGGGGCCGCCGCTGCGCGCTTCTCCCCCGCCTCTCCGGAGGCTATCGCCGCCATGCGCACGCGGTATGGCCTCCCCCCGGCTTACATCCTCTACCTGGGCATCAACAAGCCCCACAAGAACCTGGTGCGGCTGGTGGAAGCGTGGAGCAAGGTGAGCCTCAAGGAGAAGGCGTCCATAGCCCTCGTCCTGGCAGGTCGCGAGGACACGCGCTATTCTGATTACCGCCAACGTGTATTAGAACTGGGGCTGGGCGCTGGCGTGCGCTTCCTGGGCGACGTGGCCGAAGCAGATTTGCCCGCTTTGTATAGCGGCGCGCTCGCCTTCTCCTTCCCGTCGCTGGCCGAAGGGTTCGGCCTGCCGGTTTTGGAGGCGATGGCCTGCGGTACGCCGGTGGTATGCAGCAACCTCTCCAGCCTGCCGGAGGTGGTGGGCGATGCCGCGCTTTTGATAGATCCTTATGACGTAGACGCGCTGGCAGCGGCGATCTGCCGGGTGCTGGCCGACGAGGGGCTGCGCCGGGAGATGCGGGCAAAGGGGCTGATTCAGGCAGCGACCTTCTCCTGGGAACGGACGGCACGGGAGACGCTGGCCGCGTACCGGCGGGTAGTTTTCTCCATTTAGCGTAATCGTGGTAGCATGGTAGCAGATTGGAGACCGGATGATTCGCACACAGATTCGCTTGAGAGAAGCACAATATCGCGCGCTAAAAGAAATCGCCGAGCATCAGGGCGACTCTCTGGCCGAGGTCATCCGCCGCGCGGTCGCTCAGTTCTTAGAAACCGAAGAACGCCGACGGCGAGCCCTGGCAATCGCTGGCCGTTTTCGCTCCGGTCAGTCTGACATCTCGGAGCGACATGACGACTATC
>JADYZS010000489.1 GCA_020853075.1 Anaerolineae bacterium
AAACACCGCTTCCCGGTGGTGAAAAAGCAGCTGACAGCACCATCGGTCGTCTGAAACTCGATTGGTAAGGTGCAGTGCTCGATCCCGACTATCCGTCGGGAGAGTTACCTTTGTCTAAATGCGAAATCCTATCTTATCGCCGGTATTCATTGGCTTTGCCAGGAGATTCATTTCACCGATGCCAACTTCTAAGTGGACAACGGTTCGTACCACCTTAACCCATTTCGTTGAGATCAATTATGCGGTTCCCGCAGAGCAAGTGCGCCCGCACGTGCCGCCGATATTGGAACTGGCGACGGTAGGCGACAGGCTGGCTTTCGTCTCCGCGGTCGTGATGCGAGAGGAGGGCTTCCGCCCTCTCTGGCTCCCTAAAATCGGCCTCAGTTTTGGACACATCAACTTCCGCACCTACGTGCGCTGGGGCGAGCGTTTCGGCACCTTCTTCTTCCATACGGCCATGTCATCGCCCTTGGCTCCTCTCGTACGCGCGGCCATAGGGATGCCGGCCTGGTGGACCCCCTTGCGCTTTGAGCGGGCGCGAGATCAGGCCGGTCTCATCACGCGCCAGGCTGCTTATTCAGCAGACTACGGCATCGCCGTGGAAGTGCAAGCCCTGCGCTATCTTCCCGATCACCTGGGCTACTTCTCCTCTGTCCAATCAGGGCTGGCGTTTCTGACCAGCCCCCCGCTGGGCTACTTTGTCCGCGGCGATGAGGTATATGAGTACGCGGTCACCCACGAGCCGGTGTCGGTGCGGGCAGGGCGAGTAGAGGTCGCGATCTGGGAGCCCCTGGAACAAATGGGGATCCTGACTTCGGAATACGAGCGTGAGCATCCCCACTCGGTACTTCTGGGCCAGCCCATTGACTTCACCATCTATTTCCCGGCGAAAAAGATCACCACCTCAGGCTAACTCGTCCCGATCTTTACCGATTGCACGTGAAAATGGATGCGTGATAACTTGCACAGGGAGCCTCTTGGTGGTAAAATTTCGGCACAATTCAGGACGGCGTCCATGCTGTCCGAGTCAGAATAAGGAGATCGCATCATGTCACGGCGTTTGTTTTTCACGTTTCTTCTCTTGGCGTTGGTAGCCTCCTTCATGGCTGCTTGCGGCGGTGGTGGTGGGAGCAAGCCGCAGCCGGTGAGTTTCACCGTGCTTGCCAAAGACATCAAGTTTGAGCCCACCGAATGGAAGGTCAAAACAGGAGCCGAGGTCACGGTGACCCTCAAGAACGAAGGGGCCCTGGAACACGACTGGGTGGTTAAATTGCCTTCCGGTGAGAAGATGGCGCACACAAAGCCCGGCGAATCGGAGGCCGTGAAGTTCACCGCTCCCGCTCCGGGCACCTACGAAGTCATGTGTAACATTCTCGGCCACAAGGAGGCCGGTATGGTCGGGAAGCTCATTGTGGAGCCGTGAGGCTACAGAGTACGTTCACGTCTGATGCTCTACCCCCGGCCCTGCGCCGGGGGTATCTTATCAGGCCGTGGGCGCGTCCTTCTTGAAGACCGGGTGTTATATCAGGTCAGATAGACTTCTCCTGGTCGCGCGGCGGCAGCGGATGTGCGCCAGGAGTGCTGGATACTCATTACCCCTCAGGGAGGCGTAGAAGAAATGGCTGAGCGCGTCGTGGTCACCGGCATGGGAGCCATTACCCCATTGGGGCTTGATGTACCCACGACTTGGGAGGCGCTCGTCGCGGGGAGGTCGGGGGTCGGGCGTATCACCATGTTTGACCCATCTCCCTTTAAGACGCAAATTGCCGCAGAGATCAAGGGCTTTGATGCGAACAACTACATGGACCGCAGGGAGGCGCGGCGGCTAGATCGCTTCACCCACTTCGCCATCGCCGCGGCCAAAGAGGCCCTGGCCGATGCAAAACTGGATCCCTCACAGGAGGAGCCGGGACAGGTCGGCGTCCTGATCGGGTCCGGCATTGGTGGCATTTACGTCATTCTCCAACAGGTAGAAGTGATGCGGGAGAAAGGCCCTGGTCGGATCTACCCCCTCACAGTCCCGGCCATGTTGACCGATACCGCAGCAGGACAAATCGCGATCACCTATGGCCTGCGTGGGCCTAATTTTAGTGTCTCGGCGGCCTGCGCGACGGGCGGCGTGGCGGTCGGTGAGGCGTACGAGATCATCCTCCGAGGCGACGCTCAGGTGATGCTGGCAGGTGGTACTGAGTCGGCCATCGTGCCTTTGGCGGTTGCCGGGTTTGATGCCATCGGCGCCACCTCCACCAAACGCATCCACGAGCCCCAGAAAGCGTGCCGGCCCTTTGACAAGGATCGCGATGGCTTTGTTCTGGCGGAAGGGGCGGGTGTAGTCGTGCTAGAGAGTCTGAGCCATGCCCAGGCACGCGGCGCACGCGTCTATGCTGAACTGGCCGGCTATGGCAACACTGCGGACGCGTACCACCTGACCGCGCCGTGGGAGGATGGCTCCGGCGCCTCGGAGACTATGCGCATCGCTCTTCGCAAAGCGGGTATCTCGCCTAACGAAGTGGACTACATCAACGCGCACGGCACCTCCACAGTTCTGAACGACAAGAGCGAGACCGCGGCCATCAAGGCGGTGTTTGGTGAGCGCGCCTACGACATCCCCATCAGCGGCACCAAGTCCATGACCGGCCACCTCGTGGGGGCTGCTGGCGCGGTGGAAGCCATCGTCGCGGTCAAAACCATAGAGACGGGGATTATCCACCCCACCATCAACTACGAGTATCCAGACCCTGAATGTGACCTGGACTATGTGCCCAACGTCGCTCGCCGGATACCCCAGGGCGTGCGGATCGCTTTATCTAACTCCTTTGGCTTCGGCGGTCACAATACCTGTCTCATTTTCCGGGCCACGAACGGCGCAGCGTAGCGCCACCAGTCCCTCAAGTAGAATGCACAACGACGTGCCTTTCTGGGGCGGGGCAGGTCTATTCTGACACAGAGAGGCGAGCGTATGCGGTATGCACATATCATCGGCTGGGGCAAGTACGCGCCGGAGCGGGTACTGACCAACGCCGACCTGGAGAAGATGGTAGAGACCACGGATGAGTGGATACGCTCACGCACCGGCATCCGCGAGCGACACGTCGCGGCCAATCCCAAAGACACAACCGCAACGCTGGCCGTGCGTGCCGCGCGCGACGCGCTGAACATGGCTGGGGTACATCCGGCCCAGATTGACCTCATTATCGTCTCTACCTCCTCGCCAGAGCACATCTTCCCCGCCACAGCCTGCCTGGTGCAGGATGCGCTGGGAGCCAGCAAGGCCGGTGCTTTTGATTTGAGCGCGGCCTGCTCCGGTTTCGTCTATGCTCTCTCCATGGCTCACGCCAGCATCGCCAGCGGCAACGCCGATTACGTATTGGTGCTAGGCTCCGAAACCCTCTCTCGCATCACCGACTGGAAGGATCGCAATACTTGCGTGCTGTTCGGAGACGGCGCTGGCGCTCTGCTTCTACGCGCTTCGGAGCAGCCGGGCGGCGTCCTCTCTACCGTTCTCGGTTCCGATGGCTCCGGTGGTGATCTCTTGATCTTACCGGCGGGTGGTAGCCGCTTCCCCACCACCCCGGAGACCCTGAGCCAGGGGATGCACTACATTAAGATGGATGGCCGCGAAGTCTTCCGTTTCGCCACACGCGTCATGGCGAAGGCAACCCAGGAAGTGATCGCGAAGGCCGGACTGAGGTTGGATGATGTGAACCTGGTCATCCCGCACCAGGCCAACGAACGGATTATCAATTCCTCCATGAGTGCGCTGAAGTTGCCGCCGGACAAAGTCTTCGTGAACCTGGACCGCTACGGTAACACCTCTACCGCGTCCATTCCCATCGCGCTCTGTGAGGCGGTAGAGACCGGGCGGGTACGACCCAATGACACCCTGGTTTTCGTCGGCTTCGGTGCGGGGCTCACCTGGGCCGCCGCGGCGGTAAAGTGGGGCGTGCCACCGCCTCCCCCCAAGCCGCCTTCCTGGTGGCGGCGGTTCCGCCTCGCCACGCAAAGCCCGTGGGCTACGCTACGGTCTTGGGCCTTACGCTGGGGACGGCGCATCTACGCCCTTATCCCCGGCTACTCCGGCGAGAGCCCCTATCTCCCGATTGGTAGGACAAAAGAGACGCCACCGCCTGTTGCCCCCCGTCCTTCACCTCCACCGGAGGAACCACCCGCCGACGGTGCAGGTGCGCCTTCGTAGGCTCGTTTGCTCATCATTTCTGCACAATCGCAAGGCCAATCCCGCACGGGCAGCCTTGCGATTGCCGCTTTTGCGCTCTGTTGCGTCAGAGACTTGATGGGTGTATCATTGGACTTGATAAAGCGTTTCTGTTACCACCTATCCAAAAGTAACATCGCATGGAACTCGAAGACATCATTGATGCTATACGCTACAACCGAATACGGATCACCGATCATGCTGATGAAGAAGCGGAGGCAGATAGGCTATCCTTTGATGAGACACTATCTTTGCACTTTTACATTTGAACATCAGGCCGCGAGCAGAGTCTGGACTTGGTGGGGTGTTACCCCGGTCTGGAATTGGCGTTGTA
>JADYZS010000490.1 GCA_020853075.1 Anaerolineae bacterium
GCGCCCACGGGACTTGCCCCTCTCCCGCAGGCGTTGGGAAGAACGCACCCGTAGGGCGCAAGCGGCGAGTACGCGGGAGAGGGGAGACGGCTAAAACCCTCTCCCCGGAGGGGGAGAGGGTAGGGTGAGGGGTGATCAAACTCTCGCAATAAGTTACTCACAGAAAAACCTACCCTTGTCAGCCACCCTGCCCTCCCCCGCACAGCAGGGGAGGGTGGCCGTAGGCCGGGAGGAAGCCAGTAGATACGGAGTTCCCATAAAATTCTCTGTGTTCTCCGTGTCTCCATGATTTGACCCAGCAAGCGAGGCAAGACATGACCATTGTGGCGTATCAAGGTGTTGAAGGCGCATATTCCCAGGAGGCCATCCGCCAGCACTTCGGCGGCGAGGTGGAGACCCTCTCCTGCCGCACGCTGGCCGACCTCTTTGCCGCGGTGGAGACGCGGCGCGCGCAGTGGGGCGTCGTGCCAGTGGAGAATTCCGTCGCGGGCTCCATCAACCAGGCGTACGACCTTCTCCTGGAACGGGACTTGAAGGTGTCGGGCGAAATCGTGCTGCGGGTGCGCCATTGCCTCCTCGCGCCAGAAGGGACGCGTGTGCAGGATATCCGCCAGGTGCGCTCCCATCCCCAAGCCCTGGCCCAATGCGAACGCTACCTGACCGAGCGCGGCTGGGAACCCGTCCCTGCTTACGACACGGCGGGGAGCGCGCAGGAATTGGCTGCTAAGCCGGAGCCGGGCGTTGCCGTCATCGCCAGCGCGCTGGCGGCACAGCGGTACGGTCTCGCCATCCTCGCCAATAGCATTGAAGACCAGAGTTGGAACTACACTCGTTTCTTCGTCACCGGCCAGGAGGCCCCGCCACGAGCCGCGCGCAATAAGACGTCCCTGGTCTTTGCCACCGCCCACGCGCCGGGAGCCCTCTACGCCTGCCTCGGCGAGTTTGCCCAGCGCGGCATCAACCTGACCAAATTGGAATCACGTCCGCGGCGCAACCGCCCCTGGCACTACGTCTTTTACCTGGATTTTGAAGGCCACTGGCAGGACACGCCGTGCGCCGAGGCGTTGGTGGCGCTCCTGACGCGCGCCGCGTTTGTCAAGATGCTGGGTTCATACCCAGCCGCCCCCCAGCCTGTCCCGGAGAACGGAGGAGGAGCATGATTGTCGTCATGAAAGCGGGCGCGACGGCTGCCGAGATCGGCGCCGTTGTCAGCCGGGTGGAAGCCATCGGGCTGAACCCTCACCCCATCGTCGGCACAGAGCGCACCGTCGTCGCGGTCGTGGGCGACGAGCGCCCGGTGGACCCGGAGAGTTTCCAGGTGATGGCCGGCGTGGAAAAAGTGATGATTGTCCTCCATCCCTTCAAACTCGCCAGCCGCGATACGAAATCCGAAAACACGGTCATCTCCCTCAACGGGACTCAAATCGGCGGGCCGCGCCTGGTGCTGATGGCGGGCCCTTGCTCGGTGGAGGACCGCCAACAGCTGATGGAGACGGCCTTCGCGGTGAAAGAGGCGGGCGCGACCATCCTGCGCGGCGGTGCTTACAAGCCCCGCACATCGCCTTACAGTTTCCAGGGCCTCGGTCTCAAGGGGCTGGAACTCCTGGCCGAAGCGCGCGAGGCCACCGGCCTGCGCATCGTCACCGAGGTGATGACGCCCGAAGCGGTGCCGCTGGTCAGCCAGTACGCCGACATCCTGCAACTCGGCGCCCGCAATATGCAGAACTACGGCCTCTTGCACGCCGTCGGCGAAGCGCAGAAGCCGGTGCTCCTCAAGCGCGGCATGATGTCCACTGTGGAAGAACTCCTCATGTCCGCCGAGTACATCCTCTCCCACGGCAACTACCGCGTGATGCTCTGCGAGCGGGGCATCCGCACCTTTGAGCGATATACTCGCAACACCTTTGACCTGAGCGCAGTCCCCGTCCTTAAGCAACTCTCGCATCTCCCTGTCATCGCCGACCCCAGCCACGGCACAGGCCGCTGGGAGTTGGTTGCCAGCATGTCCAAAGCGGCGGTGGCCGCGGGCGCAGATGGCCTCATCATAGAGGTACATCCGCATCCGGAGCAGGCCGTTTCCGACGGTGCGCAGTCTCTTAAACCGGAGAAGTTCGCCGCGCTGGTCACCGAGTTGCGCCGCGTCGCCCAGGCGGTTGACCGGACGCTGTAAGAAACTTCTGAGAAGCCCTCGCCGTCGGTTGAAACCGACGGCACGGGGTTAGCCCGTAGGGTACGGAGTACCTAAAAACCCGCTTGCAGGTTTCCTAATAAGTACAGCCGTCGGATTTATCCGATGGCAGCCTTTTCCCCGACTTTTAAAGGGGGTGAGCCATGATTATCGTCATGAAACGGGCCGCGACGACGCAGGAGATCTCGTCCGTTGTCGCGCGGGTGGAGAGCCTCGGTTTCCACGTCCATCTTTCCCAGGGCGAGGAGCGCACCATCATCGGCGTCATCGGCGACGAGCGTCCGGTGGACCGCACGCTCTTTGAACTGATGGACGGCGTGGAGAAGAACGTCCCCATCCGCCAACCCTTCCCGTTGGCGAGCCGCGACTTTAAGAAAGAGAACACGGTCATCGCCGTCAACGGCACGCGCATCGGCGGCAGCAAAGTCGCCATCATGGCCGGGCCTTGCGCGGTGGAGAGCCGCGAGCAAATCCTGGAGACGGCCCACGCCGTCAAGGAAGCAGGTGCAACCATCCTGCGCGGTGGCGCCTACAAGCCCCGCACCTCGCCGTACAGTTTCCAGGGTCTCGGCCTCAAAGGGCTGGAACTTCTGGCCGAGGCACGCCAGGCGACGGGCCTCGCCATTGTGACCGAGGTGATGGCCCCTGAAGCGGTGCCGCTGGTCAGCCAATATGCCGACATCCTGCAACTGGGCGCGCGCAACATGCAGAACTACGCGCTCCTCCACGCCGTCGGCGAAGCGCAGAAGCCGGTGCTCCTCAAGCGCGGCATGATGTCCACCCTGGAAGAGTTGCTGATGTCCGCCGAGTACATCCTCTCCCACGGCAACTACCGCGTGATGCTCTGCGAGCGGGGCATCCGCACCTTTGAGAAATACACGCGCAACACGCTGGACATCAACGCCGTGCCGGTATTGCAGAGTCTTTCGCACCTGCCGGTCATCGTGGACCCCAGCCACGGCACGGGGAAGTGGGAGTTCGTGAGCGCGGTGGCGAAGGCGGCGGTGGCCGCGGGCGCGGATGGCTTGATTATTGAGGTGCATCCGCATCCCGACGTGGCGATGTCCGACGGCGCGCAATCGCTCAAGCCAGAGAAGTTCGCCCAACTGATGCGCGAATTGTGGCCCATCGCCGAGGCCGTGGGCCGCTCGCTTTAGAGCGAGCCCTTGCCCCAAGCACGTTGAAGGGCGGATAGGGGACTGCTTAAGAACCTATCCTAAAAATACAGGGGTTTGATTTCTGGTCAGCGGATAGGTAGCGGATTAGCGGATAACGGCTGTCTGCGAGGGGATTATCCGCTATTCCGCTACGCCGAAGGCATCCGCTGACCC
>JADYZS010000491.1 GCA_020853075.1 Anaerolineae bacterium
CGCGTAGAGATTGTACACAAGCGGCCACCCAACGAGAACGCCAATTGCCACTTTGTGGAGTGGCAGCGAAGAAGGTAATCGCCTTCTCTATCTCGTCTTGCAGCGATCCTCAATAACGCCGGTCTGCACGTAGGTTTTTATCATGACGATGGCGGGCCTCAGGTGCAACTCGTTCAGGCGGCTCGGTTCCATGATGGCCCACCAGTACTGCTCTTCCTTCTGCGGGTCTTTGCCATTCTCAATCCAATCCAGATTGGGCATCGTTAAAACGCTCATCAGGCCAATCCATGGCTGCCAGTTCTTCTTAGCCCAGTCGTAAGCCCGCACGATGAAACACCCCTGCGCGTAGTCGTCTATCCCCGCGTCGGCCCCGTGCCACTTATAGTCCGGGTTCACCCGGTCAAAAGTCCAACCGAACTCCAGGATGGCAATACGTTTGTTGGCATCGCCATAACGCACCATGATAGCCCGGATGTCTTCCAGATGGCGGAAACTGAAGAAGCGGTAGCCGCCATATTTCTTCTGGGCCGCGGCCTCTGCCGGGTCCAGTTCCGGCGGCGCGGCGAAGCCCGCCGCGTGAGCACCTAACACGTCAAAATAGCCGTTGCTGTTGCCCTTCATCGCCTTATACATTCCCTCGTAAAAGGCGGCATCGGGGTAGGATATGGTCGGCTCGTTCCGCTCCGTGGGGGCCATGCCTGCGGTGACGACAACGACTGAAGGGCACGCGGCCTTGATGGCTGTGTAGGCGCCGCGCAAGAAATTGGCGTATTCCGTGGGGTTGGGAGCGCGGCCACCCCATTCGCGAGTCAGGTTCGGCTCATTCCACACCTGGTAAGCCTGTACCTTGCCGCAATAGCGTTTCGCCATCGCACCGGCAAAATCTGCAAAGTTCTTCGCGTTGCCCGGCGGCGGCCCCGCCCACCGTTTGGTCATGCCGTTCTCCGGGTCTGTACCGAGACGTGCGAGAAGTTTCAGGCCGTGGTCGTTCACTTGTTGGATCACGCGGTCGGCGTTCGCCCAATCAAATTGCCCCTTGCCCTTCCCCTCTATATCCTCCCAGGCAAAGGTCTGTCTGACCCAGGAGAAGCCGAACTCTTTCATGATCGTCAGGTCGCGGTCGGCGACCTCGGGCCGCCACCAGAGGAAGGCCTGCGCACCGAAATCGGGGGAAGCCATTTGGGCGTTGATTTGCACAGGAGGCTTCTGCGTACTCGTGGGCGGTGGTGATTTGGCCGTGCCAGCGGGCGCGGTAGCCGTCGGATTCGCGCGTGTCCCGCCCGGATTGGCGGTGGGGGAAGCCTGGGTTGAGGCGGTAGAACGGGGAGTGGAGGGAGCAGAGGTGGGCGGCTTGGTCGTCGCCGTCGCTGCGGACTTGGCGCTGACGGGTGCGCTGGTGAAGGTGGCCGACGGACCGGGCTTTGGCGTGGTCTTCCCTGTGCTGACGTCCGGCACGTAAGCGGCGCCGGTCAGACTCGCAGCAGGGGACGTATCCTGCTGCGACAAGATGAGGAGCCCACCCAATGCCATGCCCATAGCAGCGAAGATCAGGAATACGGCCAGAGCGGCCAGGGCGAAGGTCAGGTCGCCTTGGGGATGCTGCGACGTTCGTTTAATCATTCCGCTCCTTGTTTTCAAGGGGATGTAAGCCTTTTGCCTCCGTTGCCCCATCAGACAGGGGACCTGCTCCGCTCTTCTCTGGTGGTCGCAACGCCTCCATCGCAGCCAGCGCGCGCGCGACCTCTTCAATGGCGACGCGCTGTTTGCGGTAGAGGTCTGACTCGCTCATAGCCAGCCTATCTGCAATCTCGCGAACCCGTTTCCCCTGGATGAACTTGAGTTCCAGGATATTGTAAAGAACCCAATCGGTGGCCGCCATCTGCCGCGCGCCTTCCGGCCGGAGCCGCTCAATGGCCGAGTTCAACACCGCGCGCAGCGCACGCCCCGGATTCCCGCCTTCTCGCGCCAGTGCCTCGCGCACTACCTCCAGGCGCAGAAGGGGGCTGCGCGTCAATTTCGGCCCGCCCCAATAATGGCTCAGAGCCTCTTTGACCCATCGCTCAAAGTTGGGGTCGGCCAGAGGGCTGCCAGCCTCGGGTGTGGGGAGAGCCGCCACCTGCTCCCGATAGGCGATGGCACTACCTAATTGTTGGAACCGTTCAATCTCCGGCATGATGCGGTTCAGAGAGGCGAAGACGCTCTGCTGCAAGCGCCGGTCTGCCAGGGCGAGTTCCGCCTGCTCAATCAGTGCGACCAGTACCTCCGTCTCAGCAGGCGTCAGATTCACCTGCGGGGTGCGAGCCGTCACCGCCAGGAAGCCCAGCATCTCCTCGCCCTCGCGGTCCCGCAAGGGGCGCACCCAGTAGCCATCTACAGGTGTGAAACCAAGTGTCCCGTTGGCTCCGCTTTCCTCATGTACTTGCTGCAACCACTGGATCAGTACTCCCTGCGGCGGCACGCCGGAGCCTGAAGAAACTTCTACCTTTGTCCTCTCCTCGCCAACGGGGCCGGCGATGAAGGCATTGGGCACGCGCAGGGTCTCGCAGATCGCCACAAGAACGTTGCTGAGGAACTGCTGGAGGTCAGTGGTGGTGAGAAGTCGCTCGTCCAATTCTTGAATCCAGGCCACCTCTGCCTGGTCCTGCCAATAGATGATGCGGTCAATGAAAGGCTTCGCGAGATTAACCCCCAGTTCCAGCAGCACGATGGCAAGGACGACGGTGAATAAGACGACGGTGTCGCGCGGCAGATCCAAAACCTGCTCTATCTTCGGCACGCTGAGGATGAGAATGACCACTGCCGCTGCCACCAACGGCCCCCGCAACAGGTAGTGGATGAGGCGATGGCGGATGACACGATCAGGCGTGAGCGCGCCGTAATAAGCGATGGTGTAAGCCATGACGACCAGGGTGACGGCCACGGCCACGTTGCCCACCAGGGAGAGGATGAGAACAACGCCCGCCAGAATCCGCCCCGACATTGTGGTGGTCGCCAGGTATGGGAAGACGCCAACCGCCGGGCCGATAAAAGCCAGCGTCAGATAGGTCATGCGGCGGCGCACAGTTGGCGTCAGCGCGCGTTGGCGCGCCTGATAGATGTTATAGGCCCCGTAGAGGGCGGTGAAGGCGTAATAGACGGCGAAGAGCCAGAAGAGAGGGCCGGAACTGAGACGGCTGATGGGCGGCTCGTAAAAGCCGCCGCGCACGATGAGGTCTGTGCCCACGGCCAGGCCGCAGAGCATCGCGCCCATGACGTAAGACCCTACGACGGCTACACGCCACCAGCGGGGGCGCAGCCCTGTCGTGCGCAGCACCTCGCTGGCGAGGTGCAGGTAGGCAGCAGGGATAAAGGCGAGCCCTAACCACTGGAATCGGAGCCAATCCGCGCTGGCCGCGATGGTGCTGGCCCTTGCCTCCAGGATATCACTGCTATAGACCACCAACACGCAAGCCAGAAGCGCGCAAAAGGCACGGGCTACGCCGCTGTGAAAGTTGTAAGCCAGGATGTAGGCCAACAGCGACAGCGCCAGGATAGCAAGCGCCGACGACAGGACCAGGTTGCCGAAGGAGAGAAAAAGGGTCCAGTCAAACACGAAGGTCTCAGTCATACCTCATGTGCAGGGGAGAACCCTGTCACAGAATGGACGATGCCAAAGCCGGCATCGTTCCCCGCTCTAGGGTCGCGGGTGGGTACGCCAATCGTGCCCAAACATGAGCGCGATATCTTGATTGCTGAAGTAACGGTCGTTAAAGCCGCAGAACTCAAAGCCAAACTTCTGACAGAAGCAAATGCCGGGATAGTTCTTGCTTTGCACCACGAGCATGATGCGTTCCAGACCGTTCGCCTGAGCCCAGCGCGCGCCATGCCGGAGAAGGGCCGAGCCGATGCCG
>JADYZS010000492.1 GCA_020853075.1 Anaerolineae bacterium
ACCCTCTCCCCGAAGGGGAGAGGGTAGGGTGAGGGGGAAGTTCTCTCTTCCAATAGGCCGTTCTTGGAAATACCTCCCCCTTTCTCCCTCTCTTCTCCTGTACTCATCCCGCGGAGCGGGACTTTGCGGGCTTCCGTACTCGTGGGCGCTTCCCAGCCCCACCGCCCCGCTGGGGGAGAGGAGGGGGCAGGGGGTGGAGAGAGGTAATTAAGCAAGGTCAAGGACGCCACGCGGGGGCCCAACCTTGTCCTATCTTCACTATGTTAGCGCCCTGGGTATCGCTGACGTAAATCGTTCCTTCGTCTTGGTCTGGAGTGCGCACGGTGTAGGCCAAACGTATGCCATCAGGCGACCAGGCAAATTCTTCTCCCGCGCTCGGCCACGAGCGAATTAGCGTGCCTACCGGATCCACAATGTAGGTAGTGCGCGAGACGACTTCGGTAGAACCGGTATCTGTGTTCGCCCCGCACTGGAAGATGGCGGCGGTCAGCACAACCTGGCTCCCATCGGGCGACCAGGCAAAAGAACTTCCCCACATGAAACGCTCAGTGTCGGTCGTGATCTGTGTCCATACGATGTCAGGCACCAGGCTGCGCGCGCCGCTGCCATCGACTTTTAGAACACGGAAATCTCCTGGGATGAAACAAGCATTGCCCTGGAACGAAGTAAAATAGGCGAAGCGAGTGCCATCGGGAGAGAAGCGAAGGTTCATTGGCAGTCGTCCTTCTTCGGCGCGGGTCATGCCCGGTAGAGGGGTTGTCGTCCCACCCGTGATGGGCACCGAGTAAAAGAAGAAGGAAGCGTTTCCGTACGTATCCTTCATCGCCTCTTCCACACCGGCCACCACGACGCTCTGGCCGTCGGGCGCGAAGACGGGGTTACCCCAAGCCCATTCGGATTGGCGGGTGAGTTGTGTGCGTTGATTACCGTCGGCTGCGACCAGCCAGATGTTGTCGCCGCTATGGAAAACGATGTAGCGCCCCGCGCGGTCCCAGGCAGGATCCCAACCTGGCCCCAGCGGCGTCAGCCCTGTACCGTCATGTTGAATGCGGAAGAGTTGGGATGTATCGCCGTTCTGGGAAACGTACACCAGTGCGTTGCCGTCGGGCGACCAGGCAAACTGGTCAATGTGGCCGTCGCGCGTGAGTTGCACGGGTGGCGCGCCAGCATCGGCACACCAGATGTCACCGGCGTGCAAGAAGGAGAGACCCGTGCACGACACGACCCCTGTCGCGGTAGTGGCAGTTGGCGTGGGGCTGGCGAGACTCGTGGGTGTCGCGGTGGGAGTGGAGGGCGGCATCGTTGCCGTCGCGGTGGAATCCGCAGGAGCAAGGGCTTGCGTCGCCGTGACGTGGAGCGTCGCCGTTGCCGTCGGAGAGGGGGCTGCGGTTGTGCTAGAAGCCGTAGGCGTCGGTGGCACGGCAGTCGGCGTCGCTGTCGGTGGTACGCTTGTCGGTGTTGCCGTGAGCGTGGGTGTGGCCGTCGGAGGTAAAGGCGTCGGCGTGGGTGTCGGCGGCGGCACGGTGGGTGTGGGTGTGAGTGTTGGTGCAGCCGTTGGTGTTGGTGGCACGGTGGGCGTCAGCGTCGGGGTCGGAGTCGCCACGGGCATGCCGGGTATGTACAGTTGTTGCCCTACGTAGATGCGATTCGGGTTGCGGATGCGGTTCGCCCGCGCGATGTATAGCCACGAGGTGCGGTATTTGTAGGCGATGTTAGCCAGAGTATCGCCCCGCCTCACCGTATGGCGTGTTACCGTAGGCACGACCAACCGCTGCCCTGCGTAAATGACGTTGGCATTTCGCATCCGGTTGATAGTGACAAGGGCAGGGATGGGGACGCCGTAGTAAGCAGCGATGCGATTCAGGGTTTCACCCCGCGCGACCCTATGGTAGAGCGGCGGGTCTGAGGTGCTTGCCCCGCCTGCTAAGGGTGTGAGGAGCAGAAACACGGCAGCGACAGCGACGAAGAAACGTCTCATGACTCCCTCCCAAGCGCTTCCGCGGCCAGGGTGCGCCGGCAGACCGGGTTCGTACCACAGGGCCCCCAGCGCCGCCCCCCATGCACAAGCGGGACGACCGGCAATTCGGGGCCGTGTGCATTATAGCATACCTGCTTTGTGAGAGCAACGCGGCGTGCTGGTTGCCAGAAGCGGTTCCCTATGATAAGATGCAGCCATGCCGAGCATCTCCCCGGCTCGTTCCCCCTGGCGTGCCCGCAGCATCCTGTGGTTGATTCTACTTTTAGCCTTCGCCTTGCGCAGCCACCACCTCGGCGCGCAAAGCCTGTGGTATGATGAAACGGTCAGCGTCCACCTGGCGAGCAAGAGCCTCCCCGACCTCGTTGCCCACACCGCAGGCGACATCCACCCGCCGGGCTACTACGTCCTGCTTCATCTGTGGCTGCGCCTGACCGGCACAACGCCGGGCCTTGAGTTTCTGACCGCCTTTCTTTCCCTCTGGTTTGGCGTCGGGATTGTCGCTTTGAGCATGGCTATCGCCCGGCGCCTGTACGACGCGCGGGCGGCGACTCTGGCCGGACTCCTCGCGGCGGTCAACCCTTTTCACATCTGGTATTCCCAGGAAGTGCGGATGTACACCCTCGGCGCGGCCCTCGGCCTCGTCTGCCTCCTGGCTGTGCTGCGCCTTTTCTCCGGCGAGAGGCGCACTCGCTGGTGGTGGTTCGCCTATGTCATTGCGGCAACCATCGGGCTCTATACTCTCTATTATATCGGCTTTTTGCTCGTGACGTTCAACCTCTGGGCGCTGCTGCTCCTCAGGTCCAAGGCAGATAGGACGGCCCTCCGGAACTGGATCTTCGCGCAACTTGTGGTCCTGATGCTGTATGCGCCCTGGCTACCTGTTCTTTGGCGTCAGGCGACACAGCCGCCCGTCCCGCCCTGGCGGATCCTTACTTCCCTGGCAAAAGTGCTCGTGGAATCGGCAACAGCATTGGCGGCAGGCCAGTCGCTTCCGCTGCCTGCGGCTGCGCTGCCGCTGGTGCTGGCCCTCGCGCTCTATGGCCTGGGGCTGGCGCGATTGCCGCGTTCACGTGCCGCGCTGTTGTTCCTTCACACTTGGGGTTCCCTTCTACTGATTCTCCTCTTTTCGTACTTCACGCCGCTGTACCACGTGCGCTATACCTTCACGTATGCACCACCGTTCCTGATAGTGGTTGCTGCCGGTTTAGCCAGGGTTCGCCCCCGCGTCCTATCTATTGCCGCAGCGAGTGCTCTGCTCATCGCCGCGGCGGTATCGCTGCGCGCTTTCTGGTATTCGCCCATTTATGCCGCCGACGACCATCGCACGGCGGTGCAGTTTCTGGCGGATCGCTGGCGTCCCGGTGACGCGGTGCTCGTCAACGCGGGCTATGCCTATTCCGCGCTCGTGACATACTGGCCTGAGGGCATCGGCTGGCGCGGGCGGCTCACCGACCCTGCCCGGCAGACTGCGAACGAAAAGGAAGGGACTTTTCTTCTACAAACAGGTACGGTGGACGGCGCGCCGTCGCTAGGATGGGGGAGCCCAACGTCTGATTTCTACGCCATGCCACAGGCCGAGGCGAAGGCCGCGCTGGCAGCGCTCTTTGCCCGCGTGCCGCGCGTCTGGGTGTATCGCATCTACGATACCGTTACAGACCCGGATGGTGTGTTGCGGACCTGGCTGGATGAACATGGTCGCGAGTTTGAGGACCAGGTTTTCGCGGGCGAAGCCAATCTGCGAGTGCAAGGCTGGTTGACGCAGCCCACAGATGCGGCCAATGTGCCGCCCGATGCAACCCGCATAGAGGTCACCCTGGGCTCCGCCCTCACTCTGGCAGGCGTGACGGGCGTAGAATCATCGGTACGGGCAGGAGATTCGCTGGACGCGGTGCTTTTCTGGCGTGGGGAGAAGCGTATCGCGAACAACCTGGCGACCTCGCTGCGCCTGGTCGGGCAAGACAATGAGAATTGGGCTCAGGTGGACGAATGGCCGCTGGGAAGCCTGATGCTCGTCTCCACCTGGCCGCCGGGAAACGTCATCCGCCACCCCATTCGTCTGAAGGTTCCGGAAGGAACACCGCCAGGGAAATATGAACTGCAACTGGCCGTCTATGACCCGGCCAGCGGCGCGGCGCTCAGCGCACCGGAGGGGCCGCTGTCTGTGCCCGGCGTCGGCCTGCGTTTGGGCAGCGTGACCGTGATAACAGGCGAAGGACGCGCCTGCGCCAACTGGCCTCGTCCGCTGGCGACGCTCGGTGTGCTCCGGCTGGAACGCGCCGAGGTCGCGCCGGAAACCTACCGCGCCGGAGGACATCTGCCGTTGGCCCTCTATTGGCGGTCTTGCCCTGCTGCCAGGGCTGCCGCAGAGCCCTACGAAGTCGTCCTAAAGGTGCGTGACGCGCGTGGCCGCGTCGTGGCGGAGGCACAAGAACCATTTGTAGGGGGGCGTTATCCGTCGTCGTCCTGGCCTGCGGGTGCCCAGGTGCGAGACCGTTACAATCTGGCCTTGCCCGGAAATCTGGAAACGGGCATCTACCGGCTGGCGGTGGGGTTAATGGGCCAGCAGGGTGGTAAGTACGAAACCGTTTGGCGTTGGGGGCTGTGGCCTATCGGAGACGAGATTGAGGTCGCATGGGTGAGAGTAGAAGCCCGATCCATCGTGCGCACACCACCTTCGCCCTCTCATGCTTCAGGTGCGCGCCTGGGTGACGCGGTGCGGCTGGCCGGTTATGACCTGGATGCGCGCGCCGCGCGCGCCGGAGGCACAGTGCGCCTCACGCTCTATTGGCAAGCCATCGCGCCGGTCGGTGCTGATTACAAGGTCTTCACCCATCTGCTGGATGCAGGCGAGGAGGTGCGCGGGCAGCGCGACAGCGTGCCCGACGACGGCCGGTTGCCAACAAGCGGTTGGGTCGCGGGCGAATACGTGACCGACCACTACATCATCCCCGTCGCGGCCGACGCGCCGCCCGGCCTCTATCACATCGCCGTCGGCATGTACCAGGAGGGGAGCAGCGTCCGTTTGCCTGCCTTTGACGTGAATGGGAAGGCGTTGGGAGATAGAGTGCTCTTGGGGCCGGTGGAGGTGCGCTGAGGGGGCAGCGGATGCCTTCCCGGTCGGGCCGCGAGGCCCGGCCCGCCGGCCGTTCGCCTCGCTTGCACCGAGTCGGCGCAAGCCGACAGGCTGGCGTGCCCGCCAGCCGGCCCTGC
>JADYZS010000493.1 GCA_020853075.1 Anaerolineae bacterium
ACTTCCGTTCGGAATATGAAGCACATATCCGCGAGAAGAAGTGCCCAGCGAAGGTCTGCCGCGCGCTGATACGATATGAAATCCTGGAAGGCCCCTGCACCGGCTGCACAGTCTGCGCGCGCAATTGCCCGGTGGAGGCCATCAGCGGCGAGCGACGCCAACTCCACGTCATTGACTTGGACACCTGCATCCGTTGCGGCATCTGCATGCAGGTCTGCAATTTCAACGCGGTGGCGGTGCGGTAAGTTGTTCACTACGGGCTGCCAAATAACATCTCAGAACTTGTCATTCTGAGACCCCCATACCGCGGGGGCGTATGCCTGACGGCAGAAACTTCCCAGGCAGCCTTGCTCTCCGTCATGCTGAGCCCCCGCAGGGGGCGAAGCATCTCGCCTTGCCGGGCACGAGACTCTTCGCTGGTCATCAGACGCTGCAAGATTGGTTCGTTGACCCGCTCAGAGTGACAAAGGGCGGTAGTTTCTGAGCAGCCGGAGCGTAGCGACGGCGAAGAATCTTAATCCTTCGGAAAGAGATTCTTCGGCCTTCGGCCTCAGAATGACACATCAGAAGTTGATCCTTACGGTCAATCTCTGGATCTGAGACAGTGTCTAGGCAAGTGAGGGGAAGTGAAGAACGCTCGCATTTTCCTTGTCGGCTCCAGCGAAGATAGTCTGTTGCCGATGGTGGAGACAGCGTATCCCAGAGAAGACACGCTACAAACTCTGCTGGCGCGATATCCCGACCTCCTGCCGGGCGACCAGATTGATCCCGAAGATCCTCGGCGATGGCTTCTGGTCGCGCGAGAGATGGGTGTGCCAGGCGATGTTACCGAAACAGGTCGATGGAGCCTTGACCATCTCTTCCTGGATCAAGATGGCATTCCTACCTTCGTCGAGTGCAAGCGGGCCTCAGACACGCGCGGCCGCCGCGAGGTGGTAGCACAGATGCTAGACTACGCGGCAAATGGCATCGAATACTGGGGGATGGATCGGCTACGCCAGGCAGCAACGGAGACCACCCAGAAGAGGGGTAAATCCCTTGATGCTGAAATCCTGCAACTGATTGATTCCCAGGATGAGACCGAGGTTGAGGCATATTGGAAAAAGGTGGAATCTAACCTCCGTACTGGAAAGGTGCGCCTTGTCTTTGTGGCTGATGACACTGCCAGGGAACTCAGGCGGCTCGTTGAGTTTCTCAATGAGAAAATGGCGGATGTGGAAGTTCTCGCGGTGGAAGTTAAGCAGTTCTTGGGGAAAGGACAAACAGCCATTGTACCGCGGGTCGTAGGTCTCACGGAAGCAGCACGGGAGAGAAAGGGAACGGAACCAAGCACAGCGGGACACACAACTCGTGAGGATTTCCTGGCGAAATGCTCGCCGGGAACAGTTAGCGTCTTTGAGAAAGTCCTAGATTTAGCCGTACAGAAGGGACACACTATCTATTGGGGCACAAAAGGATTTTCTGTGCGAGCGTATCTACCCCGCACAGACCGGTTTGCCAGCTTTGTCTATGGCTGGCCCCCAGGGTTTTTCGAATTCTATTTTGGACACCTACCACTGTCCGCTGAAGAATCAGTCGTTCTGCGTAAAGACCTCATGGCGTTTGGAGTCTTTAGGGCGGCTGGCGAGAAGACATTGCGGGCGACTCTGGAAGGCGCTACATTAGCCCACATCCCAGAAGTTTATGACTTCATTCTGGCGAAGATAGACGAGATTGTACAGGCGCACTAGGTTGCTACTGCTAAGAAAGAGGATTAGGCGACTACACACCTTTGGAGGCAAGAATGACCACTGGCGTAAAAGATGATCGGGACGTGCGCTCGGTAGTGCAGGCAGCGGTCACGCGGCACGGCGCGACGCAGGAAGCACTCATCCCTGTCATGGCCGAGGTTAACCAGGCGTTGGGCTATTTGCCCGCGCAAGCCCTGGAAGAAATCGGCAAAAGCCTGCGTCTGCCGAGCAGCCACCTGGTCTCTGTGGCAAGTTTCTACCGGATGTTCTCCACGCAACCCAGAGGGCGGCACGTGATCCAGTTCTGCGAGAGCGCGCCGTGCCACGTGATGGGTGGCCGGGAACTGCTGCGGGCTCTGGAAGGAGAACTGGGGCTGGTGCCGGGGGCAACGAGCGCAGATGGCAGATGGACGCTCCTGACGGCCAGTTGTCTGGGCGTCTGCGGCGTAGGGCCGGTGGTGATCGTTGATGGCGACATCTACGGCGCGGTCACCCCTGAACGGGTGCCGGAAATCCTGGCGCGTTATCCGTAAAGAGAGGGGAAAGAGATGAAGCCGGTCCGCTCCATGGTATTGGTCTCTAGCGACCCTGAAAGTATCCAGAAGGGCGCGCAGGAAGTATTCCAACGTTTGCAGCAAGAGGTCCAAGCCTTCGGGCTTGAGGAAGAGATCGCGGCGGCCATGGTCGGCGACGTAGGTCGCCACGACGCCATTCCTCTGCTAATCGTCTATCCAGAGGCGGTCATCTACGGGCCGGTGAAGCCCGACGACGTGCGTTTCCTGGTAGAAGAACACCTGCTCAAAGGACGGATCGCTGCCGGGCTGCAAGCCCCCGCGCGGGAACTCTCCGGGCGCATCGCCTGGCTCTCCGCCCGCAAGGGCACGCTGCCCGCCGAGCAGCGCATCGTCCTGGAAAGAGCCGGTCTGATAGACCCGGAGGATATAGAGGATTACATTGCCCACAACGGCTACGAGGCTGTAGGGAGGGCTCTCTCGGAGATGACCCCGGCGGAAGTCATAGAGGAGATCACCAGGTCGGGGCTCAGGGGCCGGGGCGGCGCGGGCTTCCCCACTGGCACAAAGTGGCGCTTCGTGGCGAAGACGCAGAGCGACACCAAGTACATCATCTGCAACGCCGATGAGAGCGAACCGGGAACGTTCAAAGACCGGCTGATCCTGGAGGGCGACCCCCACAGCATCATTGAGGCGATGACGCTGGCCGGCTACGCCGTGGGCGCGCACGAGGGCTACATTTACGTGCGCGGCGAATACGGCCTGGCCCAAGAGCGGCTCGGCAAGGCCATTCAGCAAGCGAGACAGATGGGCTTCCTGGGCGAAGACATCTTCGGCAGCGGTTTCGCTTTTGACATCCATATTCATTCGGGGGCGGGAGCCTACATCTGCGGCGAGGAGACGGCACTCATTGAATCTATTGAAGGGAAACGGGGCGAACCGCGCTCGCGCCCGCCCTTCCCCACCACATACGGTCTCTGGGGAAAACCCACCGTTGTCAATAATGTGGAAACCCTTGCCAACGTGCCGCCCATCATCCGCAACGGCGCGGCCTGGTACCGGCGATTCGGCACCAGCAGCAGCCCAGGCACCAAAGTCTATACCGTCTTGGGCAGCGTGAACGTCACCGGATTGATTGAGGTGCCCATGGGGATCACGCTGCGCGAGGTGATCGCCATTTACGGTAAGGGCATGAAGCGGGGCACGTCGTTCAAACTGGCGCAGACCGGGGGTTCCAGCGGCTCCATCATACCGGCGAGCCTGCAAGACACGCCGATGGATTTTGACTCTTTCGCCCGTGCGGGAGTGTCTCTGGGTTCCGGAGCGCTGCTGATTTGCAACGATGACACCTGCGTCGTGGACCTGGCAACGGTACTCCTCAACTTCTTCCGGGGCGAGAGTTGCGGCAAATGCACGCCTTGCCGAATCGGGACCGAGCGGACCCACCAGATCCTCACGAATCTCTCTGAGGGAATCGGCAAATTGAGCGACCTGGACGATCTCCTGGTCCTCGCCGACGGCTTGAACCAGTTGTCTAACTGCGGGCTGGGGCAGACGGCAGCAGCGCCCATCCGCGATATACTCAAGCATTTCCGGGCCGAAGTTGAAGCCCACGTCCGGTTGAAGGTCTGCCCTACCGGCGTCTGCTCCATGAGCGGCCGGCAGGCTAAAGCAGCATAGACGCCAACGCAAAGGCTTATGACGAGCGGAGAGTGAATCATGATCAGTTTGACCATTGACGGCAAGAAGGTTGAGGTTCCCGAGGGGACAACCGTCCTGCGGGCGGCACAGACGGCGGGGATTGAAATTCCGAGGCTGTGCGACCACGCCCATCTGACGCCAACGGGTGCCTGCCGCCTTTGCATTGTAGAGGTTGAAGGCGCGCGCGTCCCGCAGCCATCCTGCACGCTGCCGGTCAGCAACGGCATGGTCGTGCGCACCGATACGCCGCAACTGCGCGAGTCGCGCAAGTTCATCTTAACGCTCCTCTTCAGCGAGCGCAACCACTTCTGTATGTATTGCCAGATGAGCGGCGGCGACTGCGAGTTGCAGAATGCGGCCTATTACGAGAATATGACTCACTGGCCCCTGCAGACCAACTGGCAGCCGTTGCCTGTGGATGCAACCCACGAGCATTTTGTGCTGGATCACAATCGCTGTATCCTGTGCCGTCGCTGCGTGCGGGCTTGCGGTGAACTGGTCGGCAACTTCACCTTGGGCATGATGGAACGGGGCGCCAATACCATGCTCATCGCCGATCTGGGCGTGCCGCTGGGCGAGAGTTCCTGCATCTCGTGTGGCACCTGTGTCCAGGTCTGCCCGACGGGCGCGCTCATTGAACGCGTGAGCGCGTACCGGGGCCGCGATAAGGAAGTGCAGCGAGTGAAGAGCATCTGCCTGGGGTGCAGCGTCGGCTGTGGCGTGGAGTTGATCGCGCGCGACAACCAACTGGTGCGCATTGAGGGCGATTGGACGGCCTCGGTCAACGGCGGCGTGCTGTGCGAGGTGGGCCGCTTCCTGCCGATGAACGAGGAGCGGGAGCGGCTGGTGACGCCCCTCATGCGCAAGAACGGCTCTCTCAAGGCGACTACCTGGGACGAAGCACTAGACCTCATCGCTTCTCGGCTCGAGCCCCTCGCCAACCGAAAAGGCGATGGCGTGGCGGCCCTGGCCTCAACTCGCTTACCGGCAGAAGCCCTGCATCTCTTCAGCCAGCTCTTCGCCACCAAGATCGG
>JADYZS010000494.1 GCA_020853075.1 Anaerolineae bacterium
ACGATCACGACATGGTAGGGCGCGGGAAGCATCGCTTTGCCGCGCACAGCAATATCCCCCATCTCTACCAGCAGGTCGCCCACGCGGTGGGGGTGCAACTGGCGACCCTGGGCGTGCCGTGCATCTATTATGGCACGGAGCAGGCTTTTGACGGGACGGAAGACCGTCACGATCCCCAGGTTGACAGCGGGTTTGAGGATCGCTACGTTCGGGAATCCATGTTTGGTGGTACTTTTGGCGCGTTTGAGACATCCGGCTGCCACTTCTTTGACCCGCAGCACCCGACCTATCTGCGCATAGCAAGCATTGCGCGCCTGCGCAATCAGAAGAACCTGACCGGACTGGCCTTGCGACGCGGTCGCCAATACCTGCGGGAAACGTCGTTCTTGGGCCGCCCGTTTTCTGCTCCCGGACGCGGGGAGTTGGTCGCCTGGTCGCGCGTGCTACACGATCAGGAAGTGCTGGTGGCGATTAATACCCATGGGACGGAGGATAGAGGAGCGGAAGTCACGATAGACGCCACGTTGCATCCTCCAGGTTCAACGCTGTTTTATCTGTATAAAGGTGATTGGAGCGACGCCGAACTGCGCAATCCGCCGCAGAGCCAGACCGTGATGGTTGGGCAGCGGGATGGTCGGGCGGTGGTGCGGATAGACTTGCCGCCCGCCGGGATGGCTATTTTGGCTTAACACATTTGGAGAGCTGGCAGCGTCAGGGCATATATCTATGGCTTGAACGCGCTTCCTGAGTATCCTGTGGGCTCTAAAAGGTTATGCGCTCTCTTCCGGCCACGCTGTCTGCGGCACGGATGAGTTCGTTGATGTTATCGCGTAGCGGATGTTCGCGACCGAAATAATTGAGAAGCGCGGCGGCCTCTTGGGCAATCTCCTTAGCCCTTTCAGGCGTGGGGTTTGCCTGCATTTCCTTCCACAAGGCGGTCCGCTTGGCTCGCGCTTCTTCTTCCGTCATTTTAGGCATAACTGCTTCAGTGGTGGCAGCCTTGGCCTGACCTCGCCGGAACAATCTATCCAGGGCGGACATGCTGCACCTCCTCATGCCTATACCCTATCTGGGACTCTTGTCACAGACGATGCGACGACTGCCAGCTCTAAATAGATTATAGCACAACTTGTCAATTATGAGCAGGGACGGAGGGGATCCCTATGTTCCAATCTCCTGCCTCGCTTGAGAGCGCTTCGTATCTCCGATCAACTCTGGAGGAGATGCGTCGTGAGGACAGCCGCCTGGTTGCCCTGGCTTTGTGCCTCGTCGGCTCCGCTCTAGTTTTGGGCGCCGGGGTGTTCTGGGATGCGTTTCATGGCGCCGTCTTGGGAGCCTTGCTGATTGCCACCTCGTTAACTGCGTATGCTTTCTTGACACACTTTTACCTGGGTGGCGTCTGGCTCTTGGCGCTGGGATGCATGGTAACCGATCTTCTGGCCTTACAATGGTATCCCTTCGGCACCGTGGCCGCTCTCCTGGCGTTGCCCACCGGGTTGGCTGCCCTTTTTATCGGCAGAGGCGGCGGTCTTGCGACCGCTGTCTTCGCCAGCCTGGTTGTATGGAGAGGGCTTGGTGCCTTTATCCCCTCCCACGATGGTTCTCAGGTCGCCGCGATCATGGCGATCTGGGGGACTACGGCTCTGATCTGGATCTCCTTGCTGCGCACCCAACATACGGTGGAGTGGTCGTGGGAGCACTATGAGGAGGCGCGCCGCCTATTGTCGGAGGCCCAGGAACAGCATTTGGAACTCAAGCAAACCCAGGAGGATCTCATCCAGGCCAACCGCCAACTGGCCGCGCTATCCGATAGACTGAAAGTGATGCACCAAATAGCCGAGGAAGCGCGCCGGGCGAAGGAAGAGTTTGTGGCCCGTGTGAGCCACGAGTTGCGCACTCCTTTGAACATGGTCATCGGCTTTAGCGACATGATTAGCCGGGCCCCCCACGTATATGGAGCCAGGTTGCGGCCCGCGCTCCTGGCCGACATCGCCGCCATCCAGCGCAACAGCCAGCATCTTGCCAGCCTGGTGGACGATGTTCTGGCCCTCAGCCAGATAGAGGCCGGGCGCATGACCCTGAGCAAGGAATGGACCGCTATACAGGAGATCGTGGGTGCGGCAGTGCTGGCAGTGCAACCCTTGGTTGAGTCCAAAGGTCTCTCTCTGGAATTAGAAGTGCCTCCCGATCTACCGCCGGTCTTCTGCGATAGCACGCGCGTCAGGCAGGTGATTCTTAACCTGCTGAGCAATGCCGGCCGTTTCACAGAGCAGGGGAGCGTGCGCGTAGAGGCACGCTGTGAGGAAAATAGGGTGGTCGTCTGTGTGGCCGATACCGGCCCCGGCATCAGCCGGGAGAATCAAAAGAAGATGTTTGAGCCCTTTGAGCAACTGGACGGCTCAATCCGCCGTCGCTACGGCGGGAGTGGTTTGGGGCTGAGCATCAGCAAGCGGTTCGTGGAGATGCACGATGGCGAAATGTGGCTGGAGAGCGAAGTGGGCGTGGGAACCAGGGTTTATTTCAGCCTGCCGTTGGAGACACTCCCTCTCGCTCCTCTCGCCGAAGAGAGTGTGGCGCGCTGGTTCAGCCCCTACCTCGGTTACCGCGTGCGCACCGAACGCTCTAAAGCCCCTGAGCTGCGACCCGTTCCTCGCTTTATCCTCCTGGAGCAGGGGAGCACGTTACAGCGGTTTTTTGGCCGGCATATAGACAATGCAGAGGTCGTCTCCGTCCGCGATAACGAGGCGGCCATTTCCGAACTTCAGCGCGCCCCGGCCCAGGCGTTGATCGTCAACGATCCGTCGCTCAAACACATGCCGGTCACGCGGGCCCCCCTGGCTAACGTTCCTTATGGTACGCCCGTTGTGACCTGTTGGATACCTGGCGAAGAGGATGCTGCCCAGGAACTCGGCGCGACACACTATCTGGTAAAACCGATCGCGTGTGAGACCCTCCTGGCAGCGTTAGAAGGCCTGGGGGAAAGCATAAAAACCGTACTCCTGGTGGATGACGAGCCGGAAGCCTTGCAACTTTTCGCCCGAATGCTTTCTTCGGCCCCGGCCGGTTACCGTGTGCTGCGGGCAACGAACGGTCGCCAGGCGCTCAACCTGCTGCGCAGGCGACGGCCTGACGTGCTGTTGCTTGATCTTGTTATGCCTGAGATGAACGGCTTTGAGGTATTGCGCGAGAAGAATCAGGATCCGGCCTTGCGGCCTATCCCAGTGGTGGTGATCTCTGCCAGAGACCCGGTCGGCGAGCCGATCGTGAGCAATGCCCTGACCGTCACGCGCGATGGCGGGCTGTCGGTGGTTGACCTCGTGGCCTGCGTGCAGTCTATCAGCCGGGTTCTCGCTCCCGCTGCACGACCTGCCGATCAAGAACGGCCAGGAAAGCCTGTTGCGTGATCGGCTTCTGCGCGAACGCGCTGGCGCCTAAAGAGAGGGCCAATTCTTCTTGCGCCAGGATCGTATATACGATAATGGGAATATGGCTTGTGAGAGGATGCTGCCGCAGCCGCCCCAGCATTTCCCACCCGTCTATGCTGGGCATCATGACGTCCAGAATGATGATCTGCGGGGAGAGTTTCTCCGCTATGCTGAACGCTTGCTGCGGGTCTGGCGTGCCGACCAGCCGGTAGCGGGTGCCAGCGGCATAGCGATGCAACAGTTGCAGCGTATCTGCATTATCGTCAATGACCAGCACGGGGAATTGCTCAAAGGCAGGGATGGTCAGGCGCGCGACAAAAGTATCATCTTTCTCCGATACGGTCAGTTCACAGCCGGAGAAGTCCGCGAGCCGCCGGGCCATATCCAGGCTGGCTAGATCATCTCTGGAGGGCGGAAGGAGACTGGCCGGGCTGCCACACGAGATCTCAATCTCGGCCTCCCACCGCAAGGGTTTGGTCGAAACGCGCACCCGGCTTCCCGCTCCCCGATGGATGGCGACGCCGAGCAGGTTGAGGAGGATTTGGCGCAAAGCGACGGGATGGATAGCCAGGCCAGGGAGAGCGTCGGCCAATGCCACGTCCAGATGAACCTGATGCCGGGTACTCAGCGGTCTTGTCAGGTCTAACGCAGCCGGCAGCGTTTGCTCCAGGACCGTAGGGCCTTCCAGAGAAGGTTCCTTTAGCCAGGCCAGTTCATGGTTCACGGTGGCTGCCGCCGTGGCATGTACAGAGGATTGCTTCTCATCTACCCTTTGCTCCGTATCCAGAGGCAAGTGAAACTGCTCGCGGAGCCGGTCGGCCAGGGCCTCGGTGGCTGCGTGCTGCTCGCGTCGCAGGTGGCGCAGGCTCAGACCCAGTTGATCTGCCACCTCCTGCTGGCTGAATTGCTGGACGTAGCGGTAGAGGAGGAGGTCGTAAATTCGCCAGGCGCGAGCATTGGGCGAGATAGTCGCGGCCGGTTTGAGGGACTCAATAGCCTCGGTCAAAATGCGAGAGAGGGCGGAGGATGTGTCGGGCCGGGCTGCCACGCCGAGGAGGAAAGCCAAAGGGCTCTGGCGCAGATAGTCGGAATGATAGAGGTGGTTGAGAGCGTTGCGCAGGTGGCGTAGAAACGGGGGGGCGCTTGTTGGCATGTCCTTTTTATGGCCTTTTTCTGGCCGCATATAGAATACAAATACTTCACAATTAGGGAAGTTCCTGCTATAATATGGAGTATATAGCAGGACGTGGTTGCTGACAACTTTGGAAGAGGGAGCAAGAGTCTAATACTGCTTCTCCCCTTCTTCCTGACCTACATTCCCCACCTGTATCACTGACCTCGGTCGCTTTTATCGGCGTTTGGCCCTTGCTTCTGGGCAACAAGTCGGCAAACTCTCTTTCGCTGCCCTCTTTGGCTCTCGGTCTCAGGTATTGCGTAAGCAAAGAAAGGAGGCCCGATGGCTTGAACGAAGCGAAGCGCGATAGCGCTCCGGTAGTTTACTAGACCTCACCAGCCGTAGATGGCGCACCTAGTATCTTAAGGAGGAACTATGTCTCAAGGAGAGGCAACTCACGGACACCGAGGAGATAGGAACAAGCCTATCACTCGCCGTCGTTTCCTGACCGCATTGGGCACGTTGGCAGGCTCTGCTGTTCTCGCCGCGTGCGCGACACCGACCCCACAGGTCATTGAGAAGATCGTCAAAGAGACCGTCGTCGTCAAAGAAACCGTGGCCGTAGAGAAGTCGGTTGAGAAGGTTGTCACCGCTACGCCAGTGCCTAAGAAGCCGCAGACGCTGATGCTCTGGGGCACGCCCAGGTTCACCGGCAAGCGCGGCTACGAGCCGGGTGGTAAGGACACCGACTGGTGGGATTGGCAGGTACAACTTTTCCAGGAGAAGTACCCTTGGTACACTCTGAAGTACGAACTGGGCGGCTCCAACCGGGCGGCAGCCATCGCCGCGGGTGACTGGCCCCATGTCTTGTACAGTGGCGCCAGCCTCATGTGGACGTACGCGCCTCAGAAGCAAATCGCGCCGATCAACGACTTCACGCCCAAGGAGACGATAGACAACTGGATTGAGCCCTTCAAGAACGAGACCACCTACGTAGATGGCAAACTCTATGCCTTCCCCATCGTGGTCGCGGTGGGCGGCGGCTTGATGCTCAACCTGACCATGGCGGAGAAGAACAAGGTGCTGGACCTGGCCCCGGTGAAGGACTTTGAGAAGAACCCCGGACGCCACTGGTCGGCGGATCAGTGTCTGGAGTTCATGAAGGGGAACACCGTCGCCGCTGATGGCACTTACGGCACCGCCTGGATGACCGACTGGGCCTACCAGGTGGACCAGTTCCTCTATAGCCATGGCGCCCGGATGTACACCCCCGACCAGTGCAAGGTCGCCCCCACCCGCCCGGAGGGGGTCAAGGGCCTGCAATGGCTGGTGGACACGGAGCACAAGCACAAGGTCGCCGTCCCCGGCTCGTCGGGCCGCACCCAGGATACGGCCCTCAAAATGTTCGTTGAGGGGAAGATCGCCATGATCCCCAGCCAGAGCGCCTACATCGGCATCTTCCGCCGCACGGACGGCTCCGGCATAGAGAAATTCAAGTTCGCCTTCGTCGCGCCTCCTACCGACGCGGGCCAAGAACCGGCTTCCTACGTGAACCCTCATTGCTGGTTCGCCTTCAACTTCAAGGAGTCGGAGAAGTTAGAGGCCGCGATGGTCCTCGGCAACTTCCTGAGCCGGGAAGAATCGGTGGAGGTTCACTGCCGGGCCAGAGGGTACGTCCCGCCGCTGAAGTCGTTGGAGAAGATGTTCGGTGTGGACCCGGATCACTTCGCGTCGGTGCAGTTGGCCTACAAGGGCGGCCTCCGAGGGCACCGCGTCGGCGAGGTGCAGACCGAGTGCCTGGTACCGATGTACGACAAGGCCTTCCTGCAGAAGATGA
>JADYZS010000495.1 GCA_020853075.1 Anaerolineae bacterium
CGACTCACTTCCAGCGCCTCGGCGATGGTCTCGGCCTCGGCCTCACCCAACTCTTTGACTATCTTCAGGATGTCCCGCTCGGCCCGCGTCGTCTCCACCAGGTCCGCCTCGCCCGCCACGGTCCACAGGCCGGCTTTCAGGAAGCGCACCGCCAGGCTCACGTCATCCTCGTAATCTCGTCCCGTCGCCAGCAACTTCGCCAACTCCTCGCCCCGCTTTCGGTAGAGGCCGACGACGGCATCGCAGGCGGCGAAGAGGGCGGAGGTCCCCCGCAGGTCTAGGCCGGGGTCTTCGCGGGTCAACTTGCCCATGTGGTGCACCACGACGAGGGCGCAGTCCAACGTCTGGCCCAGCTGGCTCAACGGATAGAGGAGTTGCGCCAGTTCCGCCTCGTTCTCGGAGTGGCTATCACCCTGGCGTGCCGCCGAGAAGGAGTCTATCACCACCAGGCGGGCGCCCGTGGCGCGGATCGCCCCGTTCAGCGTGTCCACCGCGCCCTCGCTGGTGAGGCAAAAACCGTCAAAGATGAAAAAGACCTCCTCGTCGCCCCGCCAGACCTGCCTCTGGGTGCGCTTCCTGGTGCGGCGTTGGCCGTCCTCCAGGGGGAAGTAGAGCACCGCTCCCTGCCGGGTCGGGCGCCCCAGGAACTTCTCGCCGGCGGCAACGGCCTGGGCCAATTGCAACGCCAACCACGACTTGCCGATCTTCGGTTTGCCCGCGAGGAAGGTCAGGCCAGGGGGGAGGAAGCCATCCACGACCCACTCCGGATCCGGCATCTCCTCGGCGAAGAGTTCGGCATAGGAGACGGTGCTCAGGCCGTTCGTCTCCCAGGCAGCATAGCGGGCACGGGATGATGGTTCAGGACTCATCGTCGTCTCTTCTCCATAGCGTTGCCACAAAGTGCGACGGCTGCAGCGGGTCGGGTTTGTACGCCAGATCAAGCCAGAGGCAGCGACCCGGCTCTTCTATCCGCACCCAGGGTCGGACGACGTAGTTCGTCCCCTCCAGGGCCTGGCGGATGGCGTTGACCACCAACGCATGGACCTCGCCGTAGGATGCGATGATGCTCTGCACCAGGCGGATCGCTTCGTCGTCTGAGAGCGGTTTGGTGTACATGATGGTGTCCTCCTGATCTTAAAGATTTCTATAACTCTAGCCCCCACTCCTTGCCCAGTTCGTCCAACGCCTGGTTCATCACGGTTTGGAATTCGTTCTGGGGAGATTGGGTGAGGGCCAGGCGGTCACGCAAGAGGTCGCCCAGGGTGGCGGCGTTGCGCCCGTAGGCGGAGAAGAGTTGGGCCATGGGGTTGTCGGACAGGTCCTCGCGGTGCAAGCGCAAGGCCAACAACTCCTGCTGCTCCACCAGGTTCATGATGACGGCATCAATGAAGGCGACGGTGTCGGCGGGTATCGGCTTGTTAGCGGGCGGGTTCATGGGGTTCACCTCCGTTGGATACAGGTGTGTTGTCGTGGGCGGGCGGGTTCTCTGCCAGGAGGCCCCATTCTGCCGCGCTGACCTGGGGGAACTCCAGGAAGAGGGAGCGGAGGAACCGCCCTCCCGGCTTGCGCTCGCCCTTGAGGATGCGGGTGATAGTGGACGGGTTGACGCCCAGCCGGTGGGCCAGGGCTGTCTGCGTCCCCTTGCCCATGACGCGGTAGAGGGTGTGGAGGAAGAGTTGTTTGTCCATGGCGGCTCCTGATAGAACTGATGTTCTATTGCAACATAGCACAAAAGGGCAAGGAAGTCAATACCCCTGCGTAAAATGTTGCCTAAAGGCAACGGCCTGTCTCTTTAGCAAGGCCCTTGACAGGCTCAGCGGCGGCGTTTATAATCGGTGCACCGGGAGGTATAGAGAGGATGGCTGCTATCAGCCGCGAGGTGTTAGCCACCCGCCCGGCCTCGGCGCGGGGCCGCGCAGCGTCCCGCACGCAGGGCGACAAGGGCCTGCGGCGTGCCCTGGCCGTCGTGCGCGACATCTCGGATGCCGGTGCCCATACCCCAGACCCGGAACGGATCATCGCCATCGCGCTGGACAAGATTCTGGAAGTCACCGGCTTCCGGCGCGGCGGCATCTATCTGCTCCACGTGCTGACCCAGGAACTCACCCTGGAGGCTGCCCTGGGGCTCTCAAACCAGCAAGTGCAGGCGGTGCGGCTGATCCGCGTGGGGGAGGGCATCACGGGGCAGACGGCGGCCACGGGCCATTCTGCTCTGATCTCCTGTGGCGATGACGACCTCTGGGCCGGCCTCCTCGCCGCCGAGCACCAGCACGATTGTGCCGTCCTTTGTATTCCCCTCACCTGGGGCCACCGGGTGGAGGGCGTGCTGAACGTCATCAACGAGCCGGGCCGTCCCTTTGCCGAATGGCACGTTGACTTCCTCTCCCACGTCGGCGAGCAGATCGGCACCGCCATCTACGGCGCGCACGAACTGAAGACGACCCTGGCCCGCAACCAGCAGTTGGCGACCATCAGCCACATCAACAAAGCCATCTCCGCCAGCCTTGACATTGACGAGGTCTATCGCATCGTCACGGGGCAACTGGGCGGCCTGATTCCCTTTGACCGGGTCAGCCTTATCCTGTGGGAGGGTGAGGGAGGGGCAGGGTTCCGGGTTACCGAGATCCCCAGACCCTTCTTCACCCGCACCGGCTTGCTGGACGGCCCCTCTGTGTTACAGGAAGCGTTGCGCCACCCCTCGCCCCAGATGGTGCGCAACCATGCCGAAAGCCCTTTCGTAGAACATCGTCATCTCCTGGCTCACGGCTTCGCTTCCAGCCTCAGGCTCCCGCTTTTGAGCGGTAGCCGTGTGTTAGGCTTCCTGTATTTCATCAGCCGGGAGCCCAACGCCTATAGCCAACGCCATCTGGAGACGTCGGAGCCCATCAGCGAACAGGTTGCCATCGCCGTGCAGAACGCGCAACTCTTCCAGGCGGTCAAGCAGAACGTAGCCGAGATCGCCCGCCTCAAAGATTTCAACGAGAATATCATAGAGGGCGTGGAAGAGGGGATCATCATTGAGAACCTGGCGGGCCGGGTTATTTTCGTCAACCGCCGTCTGGAGGAGATGACCGGCCACAGCCGCCAGGAACTGTTGGGCGAGCCCAGCGCCCACATCATCTCTCCCCGCTACGCCGACAAAGTAGCCGAAGAATCTCGCAAGGGGATGCAAGGTGTCAAGAGCCGCTACGAGGCCGTCCTCTTGTGCGACCACCAGCGCGAGATACCCGTCCTGGTCAGCACGTCTCCGCTCATAGAGGGGGGGAAGTGTCACGGCGCGCTCTCGGTTCTGACCGACATCAGCGAACTGAAGGGAGCCGAACAAGAATTGGCAGCGGCCCACGACCGCCTGGCCCAGGCCAACCAACAACTCTCTCTCCTCTTGCGGCGCACGGTGGATGCTCAGGAGGAGGAGAGGCGGCGGGTCGCCACCGACATCCACGACGAACTGCTGCAATCCATCATCGGCGCGCTCTACCAGGCTCAGATCGCCCAGCAGCGACTGGAGGATGGCGATCCGGCGGCGGTGCAAAGCATCACGACGGCCCGCGACATCCTGGATTTTGTCACCAGAGAGACGCGCCGCCTGATCTTTGACCTGCGCCCTCTCAGCCTGGATGAGATGGGGCTTGTTCCCGCCTTGCGCAAATATCTGTCGGACTACGAAGACACCTGGCACATTCATGGGCGGCTGCGCGTCGGCGGCACGGTGCGGCGGCTCCCTATCACCCGCGAGACGGTTGTCTTCCGCGTGGTGCAGGAGTCGCTCAACAACGTGCGCAAACACGCGGAAACCGATTCCGTTCGCATCAGCCTCCATTTCGGGCGGGAGCAACTCGTCGTGACGGTGCGCGACGCCGGACGCGGGTTTGACGTGCACGAGATACGGGGGGCGCCGGGCCACAACCTGGGCCTGATCGGGATGCGCGAGCGAGTGCAGAGCATCGGCGGCCAGGTGAACATCCAATCGTCGCCAGGGGTTGGCACACGGATCACCTTCCGCGTGCCTTTGGAGCCGGAGGCCGTATGATTCGCGTGCTGCTGGTGGACGACCATCCTGTGGTGCGCCAGGGGCTCCACGGTATGTTAGCCTCGGTCTCCGACGTCGTGGTCGTGGGCGAGGCAGCCGACGGCCCTTCGGCGCTGGAACAGGTTTCGCAACTGAAGCCCGACGTCGTGCTGATGGATATCCGCATGGTTGGGTTGGACGGGATTCAGACTACCCAAAAGCTGCTGGGGTTGGCCCCCGAAGTCAAGATCATCGTCCTGACCGCCCACGACGACCAGGAGTACCTGCTGCGCGCTTTTGAGGCCGGCGCGCACGGCTACCTGTTGAAGAATATCCCGCGCAATGAACTGGTCGCAGCCATACACTCCGTGCACCACGGCGAGCGCACCCTCAGCCCCACCCTGATGACCAAGGCGCTCAAGGGGCTGGGTGAACTGGCCCGCCACCAGCGCAAACAGCAGGGCCTCTCTCTTTCGGAGGCAGAGACGCAGATTCTGCAACTGGTCGCCCAGGGCGCAACGAACAAAGAGATCGCCGAAAAACAGTTCTGGAGCGAGACGACGGTGAAGCGTCGCCTCTCCAACATCCTGGATAAACTGGGGGCCTCAAGCCGTTCCGAGGCGGTGGCGACCGCGGTCCGGCTGGGGCTGTTGGAGTAAATATCATGGTTCAGTTCAAGGAGGTGTGTCATGGGTAGGTTAGACGGCATGCGCATCGCTATTCCGGTGGCGCACGAGTTTGAGGACATAGAACTGATGTATCCCATCATCTACTTCAGCGAAGAAGGGGCGCAGGTCACCGTCGCCACGCTCAACCTGGACGTGCCGGGACATTTCCACGGGCGTCCGGTTTTCCCCAGCAAGCCGGTCACGGGACGCTTCGGTCACATGGTTCCCCTCATCGTGCTGGAGGAGGGCCGTCGCTACCGCCACGCGAATATTGACGACCTGAAGGCCGCGGACTTTGATGCGGTGGTTTTCCCCGGCGGCTTCTCGCCCGACTTCCTGCGCACCCACGACCAGACGCTAGATTTCATCCGCGATATGCACCGCGCCGGCAAGGTCGTTGCGGCCATCTGTCACGGGCCTCAGGTGCTCATCTCGGCTGACCGGCGGCGCGGCACCGACACCGTGCGAGGCCGCAACGTCACCTCTTACGTCGCGGTGCAGGATGACATGATGAACGCGGGCGGCACCTACCACGACGTCGGCGCGGTGCGCGAGGGGAACGTGGTCACCGGGCGCTGCCCCGACGACCTGCCGGAGTTCTGCCGCGAGGTCGCTGCCGCCCTTGAGGAGAGGAAGCGCGCCCCCGCCCTGGCCGCATCTGGCGACGGCCACAAGAAGGCCAAAGGCGGCAAGAAGAAGTAGCAGCCGATAGCCCGCCCCCCCCAACCCTCCCTCGTAACAGGGGTAGATACCTCCATAAAGTAGCCTGTTGGACGAGTACGCTCCCCCCTCACCCTACCCTCTCCCCGGAGGGGAGAGGGTTTAAGCCGACTCCCCTCTCCCGCAAGCGGGAGAGGGGCAAGTCCTGTGGGCGTACTCGCCGTACAGGACGGGGGTGAGGGGAAAGGCTGTATTTACCTATTACCCGTTTAATTCGTTAATCTGCATCATTGCGCCCCTACGTGAGAATGGCTTTTGTAGGGGCGTGCCGCCTGTGTTCGCGGCACGAACGGTATGATGTCCCCTGGATGTCCGCCGCGTGGCCGAAAAATGGATCACAGAATCGCCATTTTGGTCTAGAATAAAAAAGGAGCCCCCTGTTTTCTACCGGCCAGTTGAGTGTATGGGATAAGGAGGTAAGTCATGTCGTTGAGTACGGCTTTCCGTGGCGCCCTTGGCCCCTTGAGCCGGATGAAACCGCGCCTCCGCATCTCTCAGACCCAGCAGGAAGAGATTGAAGGCTACCTCTGGATATCCCCCTGGCTCTTCGGCCTCCTCACCCTGACCCTTGGGCCGCTCGTAGCATCCTTCCTCCTGTCCTTCACCCAATATGACATCGTCAATAAGCCGATCTGGGTTGGGCTGAATAACTACCGGCTCATCTTCAAGGATCAGGATTTCTACCAGTCGCTCAAGGTGACCTTTACCTGGGCCCTCATGAGCCTGCCGCTCCATTTGGTGCTCAACCTGGCTTTCGCCCTGCTCTTGAACCTGAAGATCCGAGGCATGTACTTCTTCCGCACCCTCTTCTATATCCCAAACGTGCTGCCGGGCGTGGCGACGGTTATGCTATGGATGTGGCTCCTGAACCCCAGTTTTGGGCTCATCAATTATCTCCTATCATCAATAGGCATCCAGGGGCCGATGTGGTTTGCCAGCCCTCGCTGGGCGCTGCCGGGGTTGCTGGTCATGTCGCTGTGGGGGGTGGGCGGTGGGGCCATCATCTACCTGGCGGGCTTGCAGAACATCCCACCCCACCTGTATGAGGCCGCCGAGATAGACGGGGCCGGCACCTGGCACCGATTCTGGCACATCACCCTCCCGCTCCTCACCCCCACCATCTTCTTCACCCTGGTGATGGGGATGATCGGTGTCTTCCAGGTCTTCCTGACCGCCTTCGTGGCCACAGCCGGCGGTCCCCTGAAGGCGACCCTCTTCTACATGCTCTACCTCTATACCACAGCCTTCCAGAGCTTCAAGATGGGGTACGCCTCGGCTCTGGCCTGGATCCTGGCCCTGATCATCTTCTTCTTCACAATACTGGTCTTCAGGTCGTCCTCCTTGTGGGTGCACTATGAAGCGGAGCGCACCAGGAAACGAGGGGAACCATGAGCACCCAGGACATCTCGTTGCAAGCGGGCGTGCGCACGGTACAAAAGCCTTTTTGGAATCGCCGTACGCGCGCCTGGGTAGGTCATACCTTTGTCTATCTATTCATGGTCGCCCTGGCTGCCGTCGTTCTGATCCCCTTCTTCTGGCTCGTTGCCTCCTCCTTAAAGAGCGTCATCCAGCAATACACCTTTCCCCCCACGTGGATACCCAAACCGATTGTATGGAAGAACTATACCGACTTGTTCACCGTCTTGCCCTTTGCCTTGTTCGTAAAGAACACGGCGGTCTTGATCTTCTGGAACATCATTGCCGACGTTCTCTCCAACAGCGCGGTGGCCTACGGGTTCGCCCGCATGCGTTTCCGTGGTCGCGAGTTCTGGTTCATCGTGCTCCTGGCAACCATGATGATCCCAGGCGCGGTGCAGATGGTTCCACGCTTCATCTTGTTTAAGTTGCTGGGCTGGTACGATACCTATCTGCCGCTCTTAGTCCCCAGTTTCTTTGCCGGCCCCTTCAGCGTCTTCCTCCTGCGCCAGTACATGATGACGATCCCCTACGAGTTAGACGAGGCGGCGCGCATGGACGGGGCCAACCGTTTCCAGATCTGGTACAAAATCCTCCTGCCGCTTTGCACGCCGGCACTGACCATCATCGTCGTAGGCTCCTTCAACGGCGCCTGGAACATCTTCATGGATGCCATCATCTATCTAAACGACTGGAAGAAGATGCCTGTCCAGGTCGGACTCACTATGTTGAGGTCAACCAGCCTCTCCGGTTCCGGGACAAACTGGGGCTTGATCATGGCCGGTTCGTTTCTGACGATGCTGCCCTCGCTTATCATCTACTACTTTGCCCAGGAGAAACTGATCGGCGGTATCGCCTCGGTAGCCCTGAAGGGATAGGCCGTCGGTTGGAAACTGGCGACAACCGGTTGGTCAGTTGTAGGGGCGAGGCATGCCTCGCCCCTACTCAAAACGCAAAGCCGTCGGATTTCATCCGATGGCATCAAGAAAGGGGGTGAGAGCCGGATCGTTCTTCGGTCACAAGCGTTGGGATACGCGCCCTGGCAGGCCATCGCCGCGTTCGAGAAGCGCGGCCAAGCCCGTGGATTCGCACCCTACAGGAGGGGAATAAGAAATGCACACCGAGAAACAGGTGTCTCGCAGAAAGTTCCTAGGTCTGGCAGCCGCCGGTGGCGCGGCTGCGGCCCTGGCGGCCTGCGCCACGCCGACCCCCCAAATTATTGAGAGGGTCGTCAAGGAAACCGTGATGGTGGCCGGCACGCCCCAGGTGGTGGAGAAGGTCGTCAAAGAGACGGTTGTCGTGGAGAAGGTAGCGACCCAGGTGGTGGAGAAGCAAGTGGAGAAGGTCGTCACCGCCACACCCGCCCCCAAGGGGATAGTCACGGTTCAATGGTACGAGCAGTATCCGCTACAGTCCCAGGCGCCCTTCCAGACCATGGCCGACAACATGAACAAGATGTTCGCAGGCAAGTTCAGCGTCAAACTGAACCATGTGCCGCAGTTCGCCGGCAAGGTCTTAACCATGGTCGCGGCAGGCGATGGGCCCGACATCTGGCACTCAAACCCCGGCTACGATGAGCCCTCTCTGGGCTATATGCAGAACCTGACGCCGTTTATACAGCGCGACGGCATTGACCCCAATAAACTCTGGTACGAGGCCACCTGGAAACCGCGGCTCTTTTATGGCAACTTCTACCACGTGCCTGTGGACATCGGCGGCCTTACGTTAGGCATCAACAAGAACCTCTTTGATGCTGCCGGGGTGAAATACCCCACGAACGCCTGGACCACCGACGAATTCGTTGATATCGCCCTGGCCCTCAAGCCAAAAGGCAAGGAGCAGAAGTGGTGGCCCACCAACCTGAGCACCGCGCACGGCTATACGTGGAAGGGGGGCGGAACGATTTCTAACCTGGGCTTTGATATCATCAGCGCCGATGGGCACCAGGTGAAGGGCTATCTGGACCGGCCCGAGTCCATCGCTGCCGTCCAATGGTTTATAGACCTGCAAGAGAAACACGACGTGACCATGCTGGGTGCCGAGGAGCAAGCCTTTGGCGAGGCCGTGTTGCTCTCCGGCAGGCTCGCTATCGGCGTCATAGAGACCCCGGAGATGGGCGCGGCGCGGGATGCGCCTTTCAAATGGGAGATGATCTGGTCTCCCAAATACAAGGATAACCCGCAGCACTCCTTTGTCTATTCCTCAGGCTGGTTCTCCTGGAGTGGGGCCCGGAACAAGGAAGAGATCTGGGAAGTGATGAAATACATCAGCGGGCCGGAGGGGAGCGCAATCGCGCACAAGGCAGGCGCCTTTGCCTCGGCGTGTCCAGCCGTCATGGAGGAGTCGGCCAAGACCGATCCGAACTGGGCCTGGTGGAATGAGTACTTCAAGCTCCCGAAGCAGCGGGAGTGGTCCAGGACAACCCGCTACTACTTCAAGTGCATCAACCCCAATTACGGGGCCATCGGAACCCTCTATTTTGAGGAAAAACAGCGCCCCCTGGAGAGACTCATGA
>JADYZS010000496.1 GCA_020853075.1 Anaerolineae bacterium
GCGCATTGCCCTTTGGGTCGGCCTGCCGCCGCGCGCGTAGATCAGTGTTCAGGCCCCCACCCCTCTCCCTCCCCCGTTCACTTTACAGGGGAGGGAGAGGGGCTAGATACCCTCCCCTGCGTAGCGGGGGAGGGCAGGGTGGGGGCCCTATGTTACGGACGCCGGTCTCAATCCAAATTCAAGGAGCAACTAGATGCCCAGTAGAATGAGGCGCGTCATCTACTTTGACATAGACTCCCTGCGCCCGGATCACCTGGGCTGTTACGGCTACGTCCATCGCCCCACCTCACCGGCCATAGACCGCATCGCCCGCGAAGGCGTCCGCTTTGAGATCGCCTACACCTCCGATGCTCCTTGTATGCCGTCGCGCGCGGCGACCTTCACCGGGCGCATGGGCGTCCACAACGGCGTCGTGACCCACGGCCCCCGGGGGTTGAGCATCCGCCCCGGCGCGCCGATGGTGCCTGAGTTATTGGCGAAAGCGGGGATGCGCACCTGCTCCATCGCCGGTTTTGGTCGCCATCCCGCGCCCTGGTTCTATTCCCCCTGGCACGAGGTTCTGGATCCGGAACCGACGCTCCATTTCCAGTTGGCGCAGTCCCACCACGTGAACAGGTTGGCGGAAGATTGGCTGCGCCACCACGCGCACGAGGAATTCTTCCTGCACCTGCAATACTGGGACCCCCACGTGCCCTATGACCTGCCCGAAGCGGTGCACGAGCCTTTCTATAAATATCCGCCGAACCCCTATCCCTCCGAGTCGCTCATTCGCCAGCAGTTGGAGCAATTCCCGCCGATGGGGGCATCCTTCTGGGGTATGAGGACGGTGGCCGACGTCCATCGCCACCTCCAGAAATACGACGCGCAGATCCGTTATACCGATGACCACGTGGGCCGGATCATCGCCTTGTTGGATGAACTCGGCATCCTGGACGAGACTTTCATCGTCGTGACCGCCGACCACGGTGAGCAGCAGGGTGAATACGGCTCGTACCAGGATCATAACGTGCCCTGCGAAGCGACCTTCCGCGTGCCTCTCATTCTGAGGGCGCCGGCGGTGCTGCCCCAGGGCCGGGTCCTGCCGGGACCTGTTCACGCGCAGGATGCCGTGCGGACGGCGTTGGAATACTGCGGCGTGGAGCCCCACGAGAAGTACGACTTTGTCTCCCTCTTCCCGGAGATACGCGGCGAAAGACCGGCACGCGAGTTCGTCGTCTCCGGCCAGGGCCTCTATTCCGCTGGGCGCTGCCTGCGCACTCGTGAGTGGATGCTGCGCAAAGTCTATCATCCCGGTTTTTGGCCGCTCGCGCCCTGGTCGCTCTTCAAGGTTGACGAGGACCCCCACGAGGAACATGACCTCCTGAAAGAGCGGCTGGACGTATCCCATGACCTGCGGGAGAAACTGGAAGCGTGGGAGGCAGCGCAAGGCTCGCGGGCCGATGACCCCATGCGCCAACTGGCTGCCGAGGGGACACACGGCGGTTGGGCGCAAACCGCAGTTCTAGACCGCTTCGCCAAACGCTATTTGTCCGCCTAACACCTGTGAGGTCTGTCACCATGCCTGCAACCCAGATCACCATTCTGAGTTCCATGGCTGGAAAGGATTTTGCCCATGCCCTGGATCAGCACCAGGCATGGAACCTGAAGGTCCTTGATCTGAAAGATGGGATTTTCGGCAAGTCCGTGACCGATCTGACGGATGGCGAAGCCCGACACGCCGCCGATCTCATCAACCGGCGAGGCTTGTCGGTTTATTGCCTGTCAACCATGCTCTTCGCTGGTGTGCTTGAGTCGGGGCCGGAGATATTTCAGAGAGAGCATCTTGATCGGCTGGATCGGGTCATTGCCATCTCTGCGATCCTGCGCCCCGCGCTGGTGCGGCTCCTCTCGCCAGAAACAGAGAAGCGTGCGGAGTTCGGCAACAGCATACGCTATATCGCTCGTGAGCACCCGTGGTTGCTGCGGATGTACGCCGAGGCCATCCATCGTCTCAAGCGGGCCGGCTTCCCGGTCACTATTGAGAACGAGGTTGGAAACAATGTCTTCTCCACTCCGGAAGAGGTAGTGGATTTATTCGCGGCACTGGGCTATCGGGACGAGGTAGGATTCACCTGGGACGTGCAAAACCTCTGGCAGATGGGACCGTATCCGACGATGGAGGTCTATCAACGGCTCAAGGGTGTGATCCGCTATTACCATCTGAAAGGGGGCCAGCACGGGCCCGATAGCCTCGCTCTCCAGTGGCGGACGTCGTTAGAGGATGCCTCGTGGCCTGTGATAGAGATCACCCGGCAGGTAGTCGCCGATGGCGTCAGCCCGGTTATCTGCCTGAATCCGCCGCACGGCAAACCCAAAGAAGGCTACGACTATTCCGATCTGGTCAAACGAGATCTGGATTTTGTGCGCAGGGTGATCCCAGGAGTGGCATAGGTGAGTTACCAGAGAGAGTTCACCCAAAAACTGAACGTTGCGGTGGTGGGAGTCGGGATGCACACTTACCGCAACATCTTGCCAGCGGTGACTTTCCTGCCCGTCTCCCTGCGTGCCATCTGCGACATTGACGCCGGGAAGGCAGAAGTGACCGCAGCCCAATACGGTGCGAGGGCGTGGTACACCAGCAGCCGGGAGATGTATCGCAACGAGGAGTTGGATGCGGTCTTTCTCAGCGTCTCTCCCCAACTCCACCCTGTGTTGGCGTGCGAAGCCTTTGACGCGGGGCTGCACGTCTGGATGGAGAAGCCGCCGGCCATGCGCGCCTCTGAAGTAGAGGAGATGATCCGCCATCGGGGGGATAAGGTAGGCGTTGTCGGCTTCAAAAAGGTGTTCATGCCGTCCACACGCAAGGTCATAGAAATCCTTTTAATGGAGGGCTATGGCCCTCTGAGATCAATTCTAGGAGAGTATCCCATGACGATCCCCGAAGATGGCGAGAGTGTGCTGCGGGAACGGCGGTACGTCAACTGGCTGGCGAACGGCTGCCATCCCCTTTCGCTCATGCTTGCGGTGGGAGGCCCGGTATCGGCGGTGGTGGTTCACCGGAGCAAGCACGGGGGCGGGGCGTGTATCCTGCATTTCGCGGATGGGGCTATCGGCAACCTGCACCTGGCTGCCGGAAGCCCGTTGTCGCAACCGACGGAGCGATATGCCTTCTCCGGCAACAACTGCCATCTGGTGATAGACAACTCCTCGCGCGTGACCTTCCAGCGCGGCATCCCTTTTGACTACAATAGAACTGCGAATTATGCACCGGCCGGGCTTGACAGCGGTGCCATCGTCTGGGAACCGCAGAACAGCCTGGCGACCCTGGAGAACAAGTCGCTCTTCACTCAGGGCTTTTACGGTGAGATGCGCCATTTCTGCGATCAGATTCTGGCGGGCCAACCTGCCTCATTGGGATCGCTGGAATTTGCCTTGCAGGTGATGAAAGTGTATGAGGCAGCGCTGCTGTCCGACGGCAATATGGTCGCCGTTCAAGAGAGCAATAAGGGCGAAGGAGCAAGATTATGAACTCGCGCGAAAGAATCAACAGCATTTTCGCGCGCCGTACCAGCGACCGGGTCGGCTTTTGGACCGGGAACCCCAAGAAGGAGTTCCTGGACCTCCACCTGCCCGCATTGGGCCTGAGCGAGCGGGAGGAGTTCTATCGGCTTTTGGACGACGACTGCCGCTGGATCTCGGCGGATGGGGGGTACAAGCACCCGGAGAAGAAACCGCCCTTTGACATGCTCGGCGGGAAGGCACGCACCAGCACTGCCGAAGAGGGCTGCCTTGCCCACGCCGAATCGCTGGCCGAGGTAGAGGCGATTCCCTGGCCCAACCCCGATTATTGTGACTTCTCCAGCGTCATCGCGCGCATCCGCCAATACCCCGACAAGGCCGTTTTCACCGGCTGGTGGTCCTCCTTCTGGCACTACACCGCCGAATACTTCGGGATGGAGAACTACTTCATGAGGCTGTACACCCATCCCAAGATCGTGGAAGCGGTGAACGAGCATGTGGTCAGTTTCCTGGTGGAGGCCAACCGGCGGTTCTTCCAGGCCCTCGGTGACGATGCAGACATCTTCTTCATCGGCAATGATTGGGGGAGCCAGCATAACCTTCTGATGTCGCCGGAGGCTTTCCAGAAGTTCGTCCTCCCCGGCTTCAAGCGGATCATTGACGTTGCCAAGAGCTTTAATAAAAAGGTTCTGCTGCACTCCTGCGGTTCCATCGCCAAGGCCATCCCGATGCTGATTGACGCGGGAATTGATGCCCTGCATCCCTTACAGGCGAAGGCCAAGGGGATGGATGCGGTGACTCTGTCGCGTCTCTACAAGGGACACATCGCCTTCGTGGGTGGCGTGGATGCGCAACACCTGCTGGTGTACGGCACCCCGCAACAGATCAAGGATGAGGTGCACCGGCTGCGAGACCTCTGCGGCCCACACTACGTCGTCAGCGGAAGCCACGAGGCGGTACTCATAGATCATAAACTGGAAAACATCATGGCGATGGCCGAGGCTGCGCGAGAGTGAATTCTCCATCGGCTACATACCCAGAAAGGAGTGCCTGCCATGCCCGACAGGCCACGCCGAGTCATCTACTTTGACATTGATTCTGTGCGCCCGGATCACCTGGGCTGCTACGGCTACCACCGCCCAACTTCACCAGCGTTGGATCGCGTTGCCCGCGAGGGCGTCCGCTTTGAGATCGCCTATACTTCCGATAGCCCTTGCATGCCCTCGCGCTGCGCCACCTTAACGGGGCGCATGGGCATCCATACCGGCGTTGTGACCCACGGCGAACGCGGCGAGAGCATCCGCCCTGGCGCGCCTACCATACCGGAACTCCTGGCAAAATCGGGAATACGTACCTGCTCCATCGCCAGTTTCGGCAGGCATCCGGCTCCGTGGTTTTACGCGCCCTGGCACGAGGTCCTTGACCCCGCGCCCACGCGCCATTTCCAACGCAACTACTCCCACGAGGTCAACGCGCTGGCCGAGGACTGGCTGCGCCGCCACGCCCAGGAGGATTTCTTCCTTCATCTGCAATACTGGGATCCCCACGTGCCATACGATCTGCCAGAGCCTGTCCACCGGGCGTTCTACCACTATCCGCCGATTGACTACCCGCCCGAAGACCTGATCCGGCAGCACTTGAACGAATACGCCACGCCCCTCAGCGCGCGCTACTACCGGCTCAACTCGGTGGAGGATGTGCACCGCCACATCCAGAAATACGATGCCCAGATCCGCTATACCGATGACTACGTGGGTAGAGTCCTTACGCTCCTGGAGGAGCTGGGGATCCTGGACGAAACGTTGATCGTCATCACCGCCGACCACGGCGACCAGCAAGGCGAATACAACGTCTATCACGACCACATCCTGGCCTGCGAGGCAGTTCTGCGGGTGCCCCTCATCCTCAGGGCTCCGCGCTCGCTCCCGCAGGGCATAGTGATCGCCGGCCCCGTCTATAGCCAGGACGCGGTCCGCACGGTCATGGAGTATTGCGGCGTGGAGCCGCACCCGAACCACGATTTCCGCTCGTTGCTGCCGCTGATTGCCGGAAAAGAGATCGCTCGCGACTTCGTCGTCTCCGGCCATGGCCTCTGCTCGGCGGGGCGCTGCCTGCGCACGGACAGATGGATGTTGCGCAAAGTCTATCATCCCGGCTTCTGGAACGTTCCACCCTGGTCGCTCTTCAAGATAGACGAGGATCCGCACGAGCAGCGGGATTGCATCGCAGAATATCCGGAGGTCTTCGCCGATCTCTACCGCAAGATGGAGGAGTGGGAACGGGCACAAGGCCCCAGAGATGCCGACCCGATGCTCAACCTCGCCAGCGAGGGGCCGTTCTGTTACGATAAGCAGATCACGACCCTGGATCAGTATGCCAGGCGGTATCTGCCGGCGTAGATGCCTCCTCGTTCCCTCGCACACAAGGGTGGGTATACCGAGAAGGGGCCGGCGGCAGGAGTATCATTTCCCCTCATCCCCGACCCCTCTCCCGCAAGGCATTGGGAAGAACGCACCGTGTACGCCAAGCCGTACTCGGCATGGTGGGTACACGGGAGAGGGGGGGGGCGTCCAAAATCCTCTCCCCTTCGGGGAGAGGACAGGGTGAGGGGTGATCTTACATTCACGAGGTTTATGTCATGAGATTTGATCCCAATACAATATCTACGCTCTTGTCGGGAGCCAACGCATGACCCAAATTTCACCGCTACCAGCCGACTGGCCCACCTCCTCGGTTTTTATGTGGCTGGACATCCGTGCCTGCCAGGATACCAACGGCGACGGCATGGGCGATCTGCCGGGGCTTATCAGCCGTCTTGACCACTTCCAGGAGGTTGGCGTCGGCGCGCTCATCTTCTCCGGTCTCCAGCCGTCGGATTTCGCCTACGCGGGCACGATGATGACCGCGTTCTGCGACGTGGACCCGCGCTTTGGCACGCTGCACGATTTTGACCGCCTGATCGCCGAGGCCCACGCGCGCGGGATTGCAATCCTGCCAGGTTGGAGCCCCTTCTCCACCCATCCTGACCATCCCTACTTCGTCGCATCTCGCAATCCTGCTCATCCAGACCACGCCGAGTTCCGCGACTACTACCTGTGGACGA
>JADYZS010000497.1 GCA_020853075.1 Anaerolineae bacterium
AGAGAAATTCTATACCGCGATCCCCAAGATCAAATCGGAACTCTACGACGAAGTCGTGCGCGAGGGTTTCTTCAAAACAAGCCCGGAACGCACCCGCAATTCTTATGCGGCGCTCGGGATGATCGGGCTTGTCGGTACGGCAGTCTTAGGATTCTGCGGGCTGGCCGCGCTCTCAGAACTTACTACCGATGCTATCTGCCTACCTGTGGCATTGGGGGTCTTCTTCATGGGCCTCATTTTCCTGGCTCGCTTCATGCCCAGCAAAACGCCGGCCGGCTCAGAGGCATCGGCTCGCTGGAAGGCATTCAAGCGCTACCTGGATAACATTGAGAAATACACAAACCTGGAAGAGTCACAGCAGATCTTTGACAAGTACCTCCCTTATGCTATCGCGTTCGGATTGGAGCGAAGTTACGTGCGCAAATTCGCCGCTGTGCAGACCCCCGCGCCCCCCTGGTATTACCCTGTGCACGTGCCCTACGGCTATTATGGCCCGCGACGCACTTGGGACACGGGCAGGGGCGAAACGGGGCGAGGACTTGGCCGGGCCGCGCCGCCATACACAGCGGGACGGGAAGGGGTGCCTGCCCCATCGCTGGATAGCGCCACCGATAGCATGTTCGGCGGACTGGAGAGCATGAGCAACGGCCTCTTCTCCATGCTGGATTCCGCCGCCCGCACCCTATCCAGTGCACCGCAGCCGTCCTCTTCCTCCTCTGGCAGCAGGCGAGGCTTCTCAGGTCGCGGCTGGAGCGGCGGCGGTGGCATCGGCGGCGGTGGCGGCGGGCGTGGTTCGGCAGGCTTCGGCTAAACCGTGGTTGTCAACGATCCCCAGGAGGGCCTATGACTTCTCATACGCGCTGGCAGCGTCTCTCCGAACACCTCTATCGCTTCGCCGACACCTGCGCCGTCTATGCCGTGATCGCCGGTAGTGAGGCCGTCCTGATTGATTTCGGCAGCGGCGCGGTTCTAGACCATCTGGGCGAGATCGGCGTCGGCCAGGTGCGCGCCATCCTACACACCCATCACCATCGCGACCAATGCCAGGGCGATGCGCGGGCAGTGACCGCCAGAATCCCCATCTGGGTGCCGGAGCACGAGCGGCGGCTATTTGAGCACGCCGAGCTCTTTTGGGCCAGCAAGCAACTGTTTGACGTTTATAACGTGCGCAACACCTATTTCTCGCTGACCCGCGATGTCCCCGTCGCCGGCATCCTGGAGGACTTCGCCACGTGGACGTGGGGCGACTACGCCTTCAGCATCCTGCCAACACCCGGACACACCACGGGCTCGTTGACACTGTTGGTCACCATTGACGGCCAGCGAGTAGCCTTCACGGGCGACCTCCTTTATGCGGCGGGCAAAGTCGTGACCATGTACGATATGCAGTACAACTACGGCGCGGCCGACGGCGTTGAGTTCGCCATCCTCTCGTTGAAGAACCTGGGCAGGCGGGAACCGCAACTGATTTGCCCGTCGCACGGCGAACCGATGGCCGATGCTGAGGATGCCCTGCGCCGGACGCGCGACAACCTGACCAGTTTCTTCAAGTTGATGACGAGCGGTGGGCTACCCACCGACGAGATAGATTTCGTGCCGGTGCTGCCCCACGTGCTGGCGGCCACCTACGCTTGCTCCTACTTCTACGTCATCACCTCCGACAGTGGCCGCGCCCTCCTGGTGGATTTCGGCGCGCCGAACTTCTCCCTCTTCTCGCCCGCCAAGCGCCACTTTGAGGATGGGGAGACGGTGCGCTTTGTGGAACACTCCCTGGAACGCCTGCGTACCCAATATGGCGTGCACAAGATACAAGCAGTGCTCCCCAGCCACTACCACGACGACCACGTGAACGGCATCCCGTATTTGCAGCGGCAGATGGGCGTGGAATGTTGGGCCTACGAGAATATGCAGGAAATCCTGGAGAACCCGCGTGGCGAACTGATCGGCTGCGTGATTCCCACACCCATCCGGGTACACCGTACCTTCCGCGACGGCGAACGCTTCGCCTGGGAGGGATTTGAGTTCACCATTCACTACACGCCCGGCCATGCCGATTACCACATGGGGATGTTCGGCCAGATAGACGGTCATTCGGTGGCGTTCTCCGGCGATAACCTCTTCCCCTTGAGCGCCAGCACGCCCAGCCTCATCTATCGCAATCACGTCCACAAGACCAGCCACCAGCAGACCGCTCGGCTCTATCAAGAGTACATGCCCGACATCCTCTGCGGCGGTCACGACTTGCAGCGCGAGGTCAAGCCACGGGTCTATCATACCTTCGCCCAGAAGTCGCTACAGCTGACGCAACTCTTTGAGACCCTCTTGCCCGGCGAGGCTAACTTCGGTTTGGAGCCGAGTTGGACGCAGATTTATCCCTACCAATCCCTGGCCCGCCCCGGCGATACGCTCAACTTGCAGGTGCGCATGACCAACTTCCTGGCGAGCACGGCGCAGGCCGAGGTCTGCCTGGATTTGCCTGCCGGCTGGGTCGCGACGCCTGCCAACGTTAGACTGGACTTGCGCCCTAACGAGCGCGGCGTGGCAGGCTTCCGCTTGCACATTCCCGATTCCTACGTCTTCCCCTATCCGCGCGTCGCCATCGCCGCCGACGTGACCTTCCAGGGCAGGCGGTTGGGCCAGATCGCTGAGGCGACGGTGGAACGGGCCTTGTAACCAGCAAACTCTACTCAGGAGGATAATGGCATGACCGGCATGGGCCGTCTTTCGGGCGTCATTCTGGCAGCAGCAGGGTTGCTCATCTGCGGCATCGCCGGAGCGTTCCTGCTGTCCGGCATCTCCGCCGGACGGGTGAGCACGCCGGGTGCGATCCTGGGCTTCGGCCTGGCGATGGTCGTCGTCCTGCCGCTGGTGGGCGGCGGCGTCTTCCTCGCCGTGCGCGGGCGACAGGAGGCAACCGAATACGCGCAGGTGGCGAAGCAGAAGAAGGTCCTGAACATGGTGCTGGCCCAGGGCCAGGTGCGCATCGCCGAAGTCGCGTTGGAACTCGGCGCTACGCGCGACCAGGTAGAAGATGACGTGCGCGACCTGGTGGGCAAGGGCCTCTTCAGCGGCGCGATCAACTGGAAGGACGGCATCCTCTACTCGCGCGAGGCGAGCAAGATGAAGCAGGATCAGAAGTGCCCCAATTGCGGCGGGCAACTGCAACTGGCAGGCAAAGGCGTCATCAAATGCCCGTTCTGCGGTTCTGAAGTGTTCTTGAGCCAATAGCACAGCCTATTCCAACTACACGGAGGTAGAGACATGGCGAAACGACGAGGTATCAGCGGGGCCATCGCCGGCTTGCCGGGCATCAAAGGCTACAAAGAGAAAGAGGATCGGCGTGAAGCGGACAAGCAACTGCGCACCGAACTGGCGCGCCGCCTGCAAACAGAACATGGGCGCATCTTGGAGGTGCAGCAGGAGTTGGCCGCGCGCCGGGAATATACCCTGGTTACCGAGGTGGATAGGGCGCAGGCGAAACTGCAAC
>JADYZS010000498.1 GCA_020853075.1 Anaerolineae bacterium
GGCAAGGGCTCCACCGCGGCGATGCTGGAATCGTGTTTACGGGCCGCGGGACACCGCACCGGCCTTTATACCTCTCCCCATCTCCATAGTTTCCGCGAGCGCATCCAGGTGGGAGGCAAGCCGGTGTCCGAAGAAGATCTGGCCGCTATCGTCTCCCGTTGCCAGGCAGCGTTGGATGCGACCCCCGGCGTCACTACCTTTGAGGGAATTACCGCCATTGCCTTCGCCTATTTTGCCCAGCAGGGCGTGGAATGGGCTGTGGTGGAGGTGGGGTTGGGTGGGCGTCTGGACGCGACGAATGTCATCCTGCCGGAGGTTTGCGCCATCACCTCCATCAGCTATGACCACATGCACATCCTGGGGAATACCCTTGCCCTTATCGCGCGCGAGAAGGCGGGCATCATCAAGCACGGAATCCCCGTGGTATGCGCTCCCCAGGTGGATGAAGCGCGTGTCGTCTTTGAAGAAATCTGCCGCGAGCGGCAGGCTCCCCTCACCCTGGTGGGGCGAGACTGGTGGTGGGAAACAGATGGCGCCCAGTTGCAAGGGCAGGCCTTCCGCGCCGGCAAGGTTACGCGCCGGTCAAGAAGCGGCGCGCCCCCGAACGATGGCAGGCAGCCCACTGCACCGGAAGCCGTTGGGAACTATTGGATTCCGCTGTTGGGCCGGCACCAGTTAGCCAATGCGACAGGCGTCCTGGCGATATTGGACATCCTGAGAGGCCATGGCGTCCGCCTGCCGGACGAGGCGGTACGGCGGGGTCTGGCAACGGTGCGCTGGCCGGGACGCATGGAGGTCCTGCGCGCCCCTGATGGCGAGCCGCCCGTGGTGGTGGATGGCGCGCAGAACGCCGATTCGGCCCTGAAACTGTGCGAGGCGTTGGCCGAATGGTTCCCCGGCCGCGGGATAGCCCTCGTCTTCGGCGTGTCATCCGACCACGACATTCCGGGGATGCTAAACCACCTCCTCCCCGCGGTCCGCGTGGCTATCGTCACCCGCTCGCGCCACCCCCGCGCAGCCGACCCCGCCAGATTGGTCTCTCTCATTGAGGCGCACCCCTCCCGTCCGCCCGAGCTGCGGGTTACCACTTCCGTGCAGGACGCGCTCGCCGAAGCGGTGCGTCTGGCGCGCGCGGACGAGGTCATTTGTGCCACCGGCTCCCTCTTCGTCGTCGCCGAGGCGCGCGAGGCTTGGCTGGCCGGTCACCCCGAGGCGTTGCCGGCCGACGACTGGGCGCGCGCGGCTGCGCCGGAAGCGATTCCCATGCGTTAGGCATGCCCCCCTTATTACCTATTCGCATCATGGCGTATTTGTGTTATACTTCAGGGGAAGTCGGGAGGTGGTTTCGTATGAGTAAATCCCTTCAAGCAGATTTTGGCAGAGATTTCTCTTTGTTGGATATGTTAGCCAACACTCGTCGCGACGAAGATGACGAGGATTTGTTGGATGCTGAAGTGGTTGAGTATCCGTTGCTCCCTGTGCGCGATACGGTGGTCTATCCCCACCTGGTGACGCCGCTCTTCGTGGGCCGCGACCGCTCCCTCAAAGCGGTGGAAGCGGCCACGTCCTCCGACAGTCCGCTTTTGGTGGCGGCGCAAAGAGACCCAGAGGTGCAAGACCCAGGCCCCGACGACCTCTATAACGTTGGCACGGCGGTCGCGGTGGGGCGTATGCTGCGAATGCCTGACGGCACAACCAGCATCCTCACCCAGGGGCGGCAGCGGGTGCGCATCCTGGAAATCGTGCAAACCGAGCCCTATTTCGTGGCGCGCGCCACTCCTGTCGCGGAATCTACCAAGAAGAATATGGCGACGGAGGCGCTGATGCGCGCCGTCCTGGCCCTCTTTGAGAAGGTGGTGCAGCTCAGCCCTAACCTTCCCGAATATGCCTACGTTGCTGCCCTCAACGTGGATGAGCCCGGCTGGCTTTCCGACCTGATCGCTTCGGTGCTTGACCTGGATCTGGACGAACGCCAGGAAATCCTGGAGACGGTGGACCCCGACCAGCGTTTGCAACGTCTCAGCATCCTCTTGGGCAAAGAGCTGGACGTTCTGGAACTGGAGAGCCGCATCCACCAACAGGTGCAGAAAGAGGTGGACAAGTCTCAACGGGAATACTTCCTGCGAGAGCAGATGCGGGCCATCCAGAACGAACTGGGGGAGAGCGACGAGCAGACGCGCGAAGTCGGTGACTTCCGTGAGAAGATCGCGGCAGCCGGTATGTCAGAAGAAGCGCAGAAGAAGGCCGAGAAAGAACTGGAACGGTTGGCCGCCATGCCCCCCGGCTCGCCGGAGACCGGCATCATTACGACCTATCTGGACTGGCTGGTGGATTTACCCTGGAAGAAAATGTCGGAGGACAACCTGGACATCCGCCACGCCTCCGACGTGCTGGAGAAATACCATTACGGCTTGCCCAAGGCCAAGGAGCGCATCCTGGAGCACATCGCGGTGCGCAAGTTGGCCGCGGAGAAAATGCGCACGCCTATCCTCTGTTTCGTCGGGCCGCCCGGCACAGGCAAGACCTCCATGGGTCGTTCCATCGCCGAGGCGTTGGGTCGCAAATTCTTGCGCGTTTCTCTCGGCGGTGTGCGCGACGAGGCGGAGATCCGCGGCCATCGGCGCACCTACATCGGCGCGATGCCGGGCCGCATCATTCAAACGATGCGCACCGCCGGGAGCATCAACCCGCTATTCATGCTGGACGAGATAGATAAGCTGGGCCAGGATTTCCGCGGCGACCCATCTGCGGCTCTGCTGGAGGTGTTGGACCCGGAGCAGAACCACGCCTTTTCTGACCATTACCTTGATGTCTCCTACGACCTCTCCAAGATCATGTTCATTACCACGGCGAACATCCTTGACCCCATCCCGCCTGCCCTGCGGGATCGTATGGAGGTCATTGAATTCCCTGGGTACATTGAAGAAGAAAAACTCCTGATCGCGCAGCGGTTCCTGGTTCCCAAGCAGGTGGAGGAACACGGGCTGCGGGAGTTCAACCTGCGCTTCTCGGAGAAGGCGCTCGTGCGCATCATACGGGAATATACCTATGAGGCGGGCGTGCGCAACATTGAGCGGGCCCTCGACACCATCTGTCGCAAGGTGTCTCGCCGGGTGGCCGAGGGGAAGCGCGCTCCGCACCACGTCACACCCGCGCTCCTCCCCAAGCTGCTGGGCCCGCCGGAATTCAGCCATGTGTTAGCGCAAGAGCGAGACGAGGTAGGTGTAGCGACCGGCATTGCCTGGACGGAGGCGGGCGGCGACATCATGCCTGTGGAAGTGACGCTGATGGAAGGGAAAGGTAACCTCATCCTCACCGGCCAATTGGGCGAGGTGATGCAA
>JADYZS010000499.1 GCA_020853075.1 Anaerolineae bacterium
GAGCAGCCGTCAGCGCAGAGCCGGGGGGCCGTAGCCTTCGTCTCGCTGGCGGTGCTCCTGGGGCTGGCGGGCGGGGCCATAATCTGGCGGCGACGCGGGAGGGCTTGAACGGTGGCCGAGTATCATACACTCGCCTGGGTAGCCTGGTTGGCGGCGGCTGCGCTGCCGGCCCTCTTGACGCGCAATCCCTACTATCTGGCCCTGGTGATCATGGCCGCTGCCGTAGTCTATGCGGAGCAAGGGGATCGCTCGCCAGCGGCGCGCGGCTGGAGCGCGTTTATCAAGTTGGGGTTGATCCTCTGTGCCTTCAGCGTCCCCGCCAACGCGCTCTTCGTCCATTACGGCGACGTTGGCCTTTTCTCGCTGCCGCGCAGTTGGCCGGTCGTCGGCGGGCGCATCACGCTAGAGGCCGCGCTCTTCGGCCTCGGCAACGGCCTGTCGCTCCTCGCGCTCCTTCTCGTCTTCGCCGTCTTCAACATCGCCGTGCCGCCCGCGGCGCTGCTGCGGCTCGTGCCCGATTTTCTGCACCAGGCAGGCGTCACCGTCGCCATCGCCATCGCCTTCGTGCCGCAGATGATCGCGAGTGTGCAAGAGATTCGCGAGGCGCAGCAGGTGCGAGGGCATCGTTTTCGCGGCCTGCGCGACCTGTTGCCTCTGTTCGTCCCCCTGTTGGCGAGCGGGCTGGAGCGGGCCATCCAACTGGCCGAATCTATGGAGGCGCGCGGCTTCGGCAACACGCAACAGGGTGCGCTCGCTGTCCGCCTGGTGATCGCGCGTGTCGCCAGCGTAGCAGGGTTGCTGGGGCTCGCGTTGGGCGCGTTCGTCTATGCCTACTTTCCGGGCCGGCGCGCGCCGGGCGCGGCTGCACTCGTTGTCTCTGTCGCGCTGCTCCTCGCGTCGTTCTGGCTGATGGGGCGTTCGGTGCAGCGCAGCCATTATCGTCGCTGGTTATGGCGACGGCGCGATACGCTGCTGGCTCTTACCGGCGGCGCAGTCACGCTCTTTATCCTGGCGTTGTGGATACTGGATCGTCCGGCCCTCATCTATTACCCTTACCCACCCTTGAGCCCCTGGCCCATGTTCCGCCTGGAGGTGGGGGTGGCGTTGTCACTATTGGTACTGCCCGCGCTCCTGGCCCCGGAGCGTAAGCCCGTGGTGAGCGAGCCGCTCTCTTCTACCATTCCGGCCACCGACACGCGCCATACGGCAGCCGGAAACCAGCCAGAAGAGGCATCGTATGGAACTGTTAGACCCTCTGCGCAAGGCCCGGGGCGGCCGGCGGCCTGATTTGTGATGAATCATGATTGAGTTAAACCACGTCACCTACACCTATCCGGCCCTGCCTGGCGGCGAGGCCGAGAAGCAGCGGCCTCCGCTGCGCGACCTTTCGCTGCGGGTAGAGGAGGGGGAGTTTCTCTTGGTCGTCGGCCCGTCGGGGTCGGGCAAGTCCACCTTGTTGCGCTGTCTCAACGGGCTGGTTCCGCATTTCTACGGGGGAGCCTTCCGCGGGCGCGTGGAGGTGGCAGGGCGCGATCCGGTAGCAATAGGCCCGCGCGGCATGAGCGACCTGGTCGGCTTCGTTTTCCAGGACCCCGAAGCGCAATTCGTTGTGGATACGGTGGAGGACGAACTGGCTTTCGCCATGGAGAACCTGGCCCTGCCCCAGGCTCTCATGCGCAAGCGGGTGGAAGAGGTGTTGGATCAGTTGGGCATCGCCGGGCTGCGGGCACGCCGGATTAGCACCCTCTCTGGCGGTGAGAAGCAGCGAGTCGCCATCGCCGCGGTGCTGACACTCCAGCCGCGTGTGCTGGTGCTGGACGAGCCGACGTCGCAATTAGACCCGCAGGCGGCAGAAGAGGTGCTGGTTGTCCTTCGCCAGTTGAACCAGGACCTCGGTCTGACGGTCATCCTCTCGGAGCATCGCCTGGAGCGCGTCGTGCAATATGCAGACAGCATCCTGGCCCTTTCGTCTCTCGGAGGGCCGGTGCGCCTGGGCCCGCCCAGCGAGGTGCTGGCACACCTTGAGCAGACGCCGCCGCTCATTACGCTGGGCAAGAAACTCGGCTGGCAGCCGCTCCCGTTGACTATCAAGGAGGGCCGCCCTTTCGCGCGCGAGATAGTTCAACGATCTGGAGACCGTAGGGGCATGCCGTCTCGCCCCGGCGTGCCGCCAGTGTTCGCGGCACGAACGGTGATTAATCACGCCCCTACACCCTCAATCCCTCCCGTGGCTGGTTCCTCTATCATCTCCGTCAAAGACCTCTGGCACAGATACAACGGTCACGAGTCGCTGCGCGGCGTGAATCTGGAGGTGAGGCCCGGCGAGTTCGTAGCACTGATGGGGCGCAACGGTTCCGGCAAGACGACCCTTCTCAAGCATCTGGTGGGGCTCCTGCGCCCCGGTCACGGTGAGGTGAAGGTGGCGGGGCTGGATACGCGCCAGGCAGCGGTGGAAGAGGTGGCGCGGCGCGTCGGCTACGTGCCTCAGGACCCCGGTTCGCTCCTCTTCGCGGAGACGTTGCGCGAGGAGTTGGCGTTCACCTTGAGAAGTCACGGCCTGGCCTCCCAGAACAACACGGAGCCTCTCTTGCAGCGGCTGGGATTAGGGGACTTTGCCGGGCGAGACCCGCGAGACCTGAGCGGCGGCGAGCGCCAGCGCGCGGCATTGGCCGCGATCCTGGTGGCCGACCCGGAGGTGATCCTGCTGGACGAGCCGACGCGGGGCCTGGATTACGGTCAGAAGGAGGCGTTGGCGAATCTGTTGAAGGGGGAGCAGGCGCGCGGCCATGCGATCATTATGGCGACCCACGACGTGGAATTGGCCGCGTCTTGCGCTGACCGCGTGGTGATGTTGGCCGAAGGGCAAGTTGTGGTGGACGGCCCCACGCGGGAGACGATGACCGAGTCGTTGGTCTTCAGTTCGCAGGTCAATAAACTCTTCCGGGATCCCTGCTTCGTGACGGTGAACGACGTTTTGGCCTATGTCAACCATTAACCGCTGGCTGACGGGCGCGGCCATCGCTGCCGCCAGCCTGGTGGGGATCGTCGCTTTCTCGTACCCCTTCTACATCCCCCGCCAGGCCGGTGCGTTGGAGATCACGTCTCATGCGCAGGATGCGCCCTTCCTCTTCATCGCCCTCATCGTTCTCTGTCTGGGCGCGCTCCTGGGCGACCTGGGCGCGACGCAAGGGAGCGCCAAGCACGTCGCCGTCCTGGGTATCCTCACGGCCATCGCCGCCGCGCTGCGCACCGTCCGCGTCGTCGGCTTTAGCGGCATCTTCTTCCTGCCCATCCTGGGCGGTTACGTCTTCGGCCCCACCTTCGGCTTTCTTTTGGGCGCGCTCTCCCTCATGGTCTCCGCCTTAATGGGCGGCGGTGTGGGGCCCTGGCTTCCCTTTCAGATGTTCGCCACCGGCTGGGCCGGTCTCCTGTCGGGCCTGTTGCCTGGGGCGCGGCTGCAACGCCTGGGGCGCGGCGAGCCTGCCGTCCTGGCCGTTTGGGGCTTTGCCCTGGGCCTCATCTTCGGCGCCATCATGAACCTTTGGTTCTGGCCCTTCGTCTTCGCACCGCAGCAGAGCGCGCTCAACTGGCAACCGGGCCTGGCGCTGGCCGATACGTTAGGACGCTACGCGGCCTTCTATGCCGTAACCTCTCTTCCCCACGATCTCTGGCGCGCAGGCGGCAACTTCCTTGTGCTTCTCCTATTCGGACGCCCGCTTCTCCGCCTGATGCGCCGCTTCCACCAACGTTTCCACTTTGAGGTTGAACCCGTCGGCTCCGCACACACTCTGGGTTTCGTGAATCGCTCTCAATAGCGCTCGCGCCGCTCCTGCCTCTTCTTGTCTTCGCCGCCCAGGAAGATGCTGAGGATGATGCTGACGATGCTGATGACCAGGCCGCCCCAGAAGGCCGCGCCGAAGTTATCCACGTGAAAATCAAGGTTGAACGTTCCGGCCAGCGAAGAGGTGAGTTGGAGCATCAGAGCGTTGATGACCAGGGTGAAGAGCCCCAGTGTCAAGATGATGAGGGGACAGGTGAGGAGTTGCAACAGCGGCTTGATAAAGGCGTTGACGATGCCAAAAATCAGCGCGACCAACGCCAGGCCCACCCAGTCGCCGTCGTAGGTGA
>JADYZS010000500.1 GCA_020853075.1 Anaerolineae bacterium
GCTATAATTGCGCCACTCTTTTACTGCCGGTGATATTACGCTTTACGTCAGGTTTTCCCCATGCCCCTTACCAGCGATCTCAACACCCTTGAATCGTCCGGTCTCATCCGCCTGGTTGCCACCCAGCCGGACGTGGAGTATTTCTTCCGCCACGCGCTGATGCAGGAGGCCGCCTACGCGTCGCTGCTGAAGCAGGATCGCAAGCGGCTGCATCGTGCGGTGGGCGAGGCGTTGGAGCAGGCTTGCTCCGGCCAAGCGGACGAACTCGCGCCGCTCCTCGGCCAGCACTTCTACGAGGCGGGCGACGACGCGCGCGCCCTGAAATACCTGGTCATGGCCGCGGACGCTGCCGCGCGCCGCTACGCCAACCGGGAGGCGGTGAAGCATTACACCGACGCGTTGGAGGTTGCCCAACGAAACGGGGCGGTAGAGCCGCGGTTGTATCGCGCGCGGGGATTGGCGCGGGAGACATTAGGCGAGTTTGATAACGCGCGCGCCGATTATGAGGCCGCGCTCCAGGCGGCTCAGGCGACTGGAGACCGCCGCGCAGAATGGGAGGCGTTGCTTGACCTGGGTCTGCTATGGGCAGGACGCGACTACGCGCGCACGGGTGAGTATTACCGGCGCGCAGTCGCCCTGGCGGGTGCACTGGACGACCGCGCCATCCTCGCCCACAGCATGAACCGCCTGGGCAACTGGCATCTGAACATTGAAGAGCCGTTGGATGCCCTGCGTTACCATCGCGAGGCCCTGGCTATCTTCCAGGAGTTGAACGACCGCCGCGGCATTGCAGCAACCTCAGACTTCCTGGGCCTGGCAAGTTACCTCAGCGGCGATCTGGCTCAGGGGACGGCGTATTTTGACCGGGCCATCGCGCTCTTCCGCGAGTTGGACGACCGGCAGGGGTTGGCATCCAGCCTGACGTCCATGACGCTGCGTGGTTTGACCCCTCAAACCAACGTATTCGTCCCGTCCGCAGCGACTTTGAGCGAAGCGGCGCAGGATGGTGAGACGGCCCTCCAGATCGTGCGCGAGATCGGTTGGCGCTCCGGTGAGGCCTTCACGTTGTTTGCCCTGGCCTTCTGCTTCGGTGGCTCAGGCAATTACGCGCGGGCGTTGGATTGTGCATGGGGAAGCCTGGCTATCGCCGAGGAGATCGGACATCACCAATGGATGGCCGGGGCCTGTTGTGCGCTTGGTGCGATCTACAACGACCTTCTCGCGCTGACAGAGGCAAGGCGGCATCTGGAGCGCGGGTTGGTCTTGGCAGGTGAGATAGGTTCCTGGAATTGGACTCACATGGTGACGGGTGTTCTCGCTTCAACGTGCGTTCTGCAGGGCGACCTGGCCTACGCTGAAGCCGTGCTTGACGCCGCGTTAGGCCCCGATGCTCCGGCCCAAACGGTGGGACAGCGGATCTCCTGGTGTGCGCGCGTGGAACTGGCCCTGGCGCGCGGCGACGCCGAAGCGGCCCTGCAGATCACCGATAAATTGATCGCATCTGCCGCGAACGTGGAGCCTGATGGCAAGCGCCCGATCCTGCGCGTATCCCAACTGCGGGGGAGGACGTTGACCGCGCTGCGCCGCTTCGCGGAGGCAGAGGTCGCGCTGCGCGCTGCGCGAGAGATCGCAATCACCCACGGCGCGCGGCCCATGGCCTGGCGGATTCATGTAGATCTGGGCAAAGTGTATCAGGCGCAGGCACGGCACGAGGAAGCGGAACGCGAACTGGCGACCGCCCGGACGACCATCCAGGAACTGGCCGCCAACGTGCCCGCTGGCGCGCTGCGGGACAACTTCTTGCAGCGCGCGCTCACTTCTGCCATCTAATCGTGGCTCTCAGGCAAGATGCTCGGCGAATGCCTCGTAGAGCGCAAGGACGTTGTCCAGCGGCGTCTCTGGCATGATGCTGTGGCTGGTGCCGCCGATGTACCCCCCGCCGTACCGCCCGAACAGGTTGACCAGGCGGTGCACTTCCCGCTTGACGACGGCGGGCGTCTCTTTGACCATCATCCCCTGCGTATCCACGCCGCCCAGGAAGCAGAGTTTCCCACCGAACTCCCGCGCCAGAAACTCTACGTCCATCGCCTGGGTCTGGATCGGGTTGAGGACGTTCAGGCCGATCTCAATGAGGTCGGGGATGATGGCCGTCACGTTGCCGCACGAGTGCATCCAGACGTGCGCGCCGCCCTCCCTCACCCGCCGGAACATGCGGGCGTAGGACGGCTTGTAGAACTTGCGCCACTCGGCCGGCGAGATCAGGAGACCCCGCTGCCAGCCCCAGTCGTCGGAGAAGAAGACGGCATCCACCCCGCGCGCCAGCCACTTATCAATGACCGCCAGGTTGAATTCCACGATGCGGTCACGTAGCGCAGCGAACTCGTCGGGATAGAGGTGCGGGTCCATCAAGATATTCTCAAAGCCGCGCAGCATCCAGAGCCGCTCAAAGAGGGTGAACCAGACCGACCCGCGCACGTAGCGGTCGCCGCGCTGCGCCAGTTTCGCATCGTTACCGCAGAAGCGGGCGGGATGGTTGGGGTCGGGGAAAGGGTAGGTAGCGAGAGCATCGTACCCCGCGATGAGGGGGTAGGAGACGGCCCTGCCGCCATGTCCATCGTTGAGCCAGCCGGTTCCCCATTCGTCAATCCACTGCTCCACGCCCTCGGTGGTGACGGGCTCTTGCGAGTTCCGCAAGGAACTGAGGGATAGGAGGTCGTTGGGGAAGCGTGCCTGCAGATCTTTGATGCGCTCTGTCTTTGCCGGGTCTTTCTCGTAGAGCCAGTTGAAATCCACGCCCAATTCTGTAGGCAGATAGTGGGGCGAGCGAAACTCAATGGCCCTGCAGAAATTCTCTTGGCCGCTCAGGGTGCTCATAGTTGGGCTGATCCCTTTGTGAAGCCGGATTAGTCATCACCTACCATAACACCCTGGAAACGTCGTAGAGACGCCCCAAAATGAGCGCTCATTCTTTTGCATCGCCGATACAATAGAGATAGCCGTCGCCGGCGGCGACCAGGATCTCGCAGAAGCCGTCGCCGTCCACGTCGGCGGCGATGGGAGAACCGACCGCGCCGGAGAGGCGGTGTCGCCAAAGGACTTGCGGCTGTTGGTCCTTGACGCCGATAGCCCACAAATGCTCATCGTGGCTGCCGATCACAAACTCCGGATGGCCGTTGCCGTCCACGTCGGCAACGATGCAATCGCTTCCTGCGCCCCCCAGGTGCAGCGACCATTTGAGCGCGCCGGTTGCACCGTCGTAGCAATGAAAACGGCCATCCAGAAAGGCCAAGCCGAGTTCCATCACGCCGTCGCCGTCCACGTCGGCGATCCCGGCGGTGCGCCCGGCGTTGTAGTTGAGCCCTTCAATGGCCCAGATGCGCTCGCTGGTGGCGGCGTTGGCGCAGTAGATGCTCATGTACGCACCGCTGGCAATCGCCTCTAGTTGGCCGTCGCCGTTGACATCCACGAGGGCCAGGTGATGGTAGCCTGGGCGGTAGGTATCCTTGAACAGCGTCGCGCCAGTGGCTCCGTCAATGTGGTGGTAGGTGAAGTAGAAGAGGCCAACCAGGTCGTCGTGGCCGACGCCGCGCACGTCCGCCACGGCAGGGTAGTATCTGAACCCCAGCGGGTTTGCCCAGATCGTCTCCCCCGTTTCGCTGTGAATCAGGTGATCCCTCTGAGACGATTCCAGATAGCCAACACTCAGGAAAATGTCCTTGCGTTTGGGATCCACAAAGTGTCCTGGGAAGGGCCGGAGTGGTTCGCCACGGGAGGGGTCGGGGTCATAGCGACGGACCTCGCGCCCCTCGCCATCCAGAAGGTGCAACTGGCGGTCATCTCCCACGTGAAAGAGGTAGCGCTTCCCGGGGCCGCCGAGAGCATCCCCCAAATCGTCAATGAGGGGAGCATCCTCCGCGTTGAGCATCTTGCCGGATTCCCAGAGGAGGCGCGGTTCGCCCCGCGTCGCGTCCAGACACTGCCAATGTCCGGACACAGTCGCCACCACGAGGCGGGGTGGGCCATCGGGCGTGAAGCGCGCCACGGAGGGCTGAGGTTGCCAGCCCCCCACGTGAAGATGCAGGCGCGTCTCTTGCAAGGGGTCAACCACGAGCAGTTGACCCTGACTGTCCTTCAGAAGAACTTGCTTCCGGCCAACGTTCAGGAGATCGGCCACACCTACGGCCTGCATCTCCGGATCGTCCAGCGGCAAGGGCTGTTTCGGCTCCAGGCTAAGGCCATCCAGCCACGTCAGGCGTGGCTGAGCGGCAGGAGAGTGCTGCCAGTAGGCCAGGATCTCGTCAACCCCATCATCGTCTATGTCAAGGTTGACCACCTGCCGCCCGGTGGACGGATAGTAGTTGTTGTTGACGGTCACCGGGTCCTCGGCCTGGTAATAGAGCACCTGGGCGTGCTCCCGGCGGCCAGACTCGGCCAGACCGCGATAGGCGTGCAGGGTGCCGCCTTCCAGGGTGTAGATCTCGCGGACACCGTCGCCATCCGCATCTGCCGCGCCGGCGAGGGAGTGGCGCACCTGATGCCAGATGGTCCGTGACTGGCGCGGATCAATCAGGATGACGTAGGGGACGAGGTCGGAGAACTGTGGCACGTCAAAGACCATGCGCAGATGATCAAAGCCGTACCCGACGCCGTGCTGGCCCTCCACGAGGATCATGGGGCGGCCCTGCTCGCCATAAGGGCCGGCGACGTCTTGCGCTGTTTTCCATTCGTATAGGATACGGTTGTAGCCCGTACAGAGGCCGTGCTCGGTCCGGCGAAAAACGACCAGGTGATAGAGGCCAATGTTCAGGATGTCGTGCCGTCCCGTTCCTTCCAGATCAGCAACCTGCACGGCCCCGTAAGGACGATGGCCCTCAAAATCGCAGGAGTCTTTTAAGACGCCGCTGGCCGCATCCCAACAGGCGACGATGAGCCGCTCTTTATACTTGGAGTCTCCCGGCCATTTGGCGATGACCACCACCTCGGGTTTGCCGTCGCCATCCACGTCGCCGATTACGGGATAGGTGCGGAGATGGAGGTTATAGAGCCAACTTGTGGGTTCGCCTCCCCACAGTTTAGCCGGTCTCTCGGCGCCCGCGGCGAAGGAGATCACGTAGCCGTTCTCGCCGCGGTTCTTGTGGGCCTTGTTGACGAACATCACCAGTTCCGGCCTGCCGTCGCCGTCCACGTCGTACAATTTGCCGCCGAAGCCGACGAAATCGTCAAACGTCCATTCGCTTAGCGCGGCCCCGTTGCGGCCATCCAGGACAACCAGTTGGCCGGGATTGCCGGAGCCGGCCAGGACTTCGGTGCGCCCATCCCCGTCCACGTCGGCGATGGCAAAGAGCCATCCCCCGCGCGGGAGGGTGCGCGACCAGATTCTCTCACCGTTGCTGCGATAGGCGGTCAGACCACCGGCAAAGGTGGTCACCAGTTCGTTCTTGCCGTCGCCGTCAACATCGGCCACGCGGGTGATACCCGGCACGCCACCTACCGGCCAGCGCCACCGCGTGTGCGGCTCTTTGAGGCGGCAGGGCAACGTACCGCGCGCCGAACGACGCTGGTCGCCGCGGTAGGCGCGCCATTCTCCGTTCTTCGCCCCGGCCCAACTCTCGCTCTCTACCTGTGCATAGCGCGCCCCACGTCCCACAGATTTCATAGCCCTCTCTTTGCTTTCTCAGGAGCAGCGACTCCGGCCCAGGTGTGGCGTATGTAGTCCAGCGACTGTCTCAGCCCCTCCAGACCGCCGGTGCTGTTGTATTCGCTGGAAAGCCAGCCATCGTAGCCTGCCTCGCGGAGGATGCGGAAACCCGTGGGAAAGTCCACCGATCCCTGCCCTGCGATCTGGTGGGGGTACTGGCCGCTGAAGCGGTCGCTGCAATGCACGTGCACCACCCGATCTGTCACCTGGCGCAGAAGCGCGATGGGGTCTTCACCGATCATCACCGGGTTGCCGAAGTCAAAATTAATCTTCAGCGGAACGTCTCGCAGATGCCCTAAGATGTCCAGAAAGACTGTGCTCCGCTGCGAGAAGTCGGGGCGAACCCAGAAGTAATCCTTGTAGTGATCTTCGTAGGCGATCCAAACTCCCTTGCCGCCGGCATACTCCACGCAAGCGCGCAGCCCCTCCACCGCCCAGGCAACCCCCTGTTGGTAGGCGACGTCGGGATGGACCTGACCTGCCGTGGCCCGCACGCAGGTCGCGCCCAAACGGGCCGCCACGTCAATGTTGCGGCGCATCTGGGCCAACTCGCCCGCGCGGACGGCGGGGTCGGGGTTGGTGAAGTCGGCAGCGCCCACAAACTGGGATACTGACAGCCCATGGTCAGCGACGGCCTGCCCGATCCCATCAACGTACTCCGGGGCAAATGAGGCCATGGAACGATCGTGGATTTCGGTGCCGTCCAGATGCAGCGAGGCGGCGATGGGGAACCATTCTGTCAAGATCATGGTGCGTTCCAGCACCATTTGCCTGAAGTAGATCATGGGGACGGCACTGAATTTCATGATTCGCCCTCCTGAGCGGTTGAAGATTCTTCCCCAACACCCTATCACGTATTTCGGTAGCAGTCAATAGGGATGTGATATAATAGCGTGGCAAACATGGTTCATTATGAACCTGGCTCCGCGCGCCCGTTGCCCCGTGTTGATGAGCGTCGGCCTGCTAGATACCTGCTGCCCACCATCCACCATCTGGCCCCGAATAATGGGTTCTGAGAGCATTGTGATATAATAATTGCTGCAGATCCCTCGCCGGAGGTTTATCTTCATGCTAACACCCTCACCGAGCCGGACGGAGGCCGCCATTTGGCGTCTTCTAGGGCTTCCGGGGAAAGGGGGCGTCGTGGCCGCCCTTGCCGTCTCCCCAGATTTCGCCCGCGACCATACCGTCTGTCTTGGGAGCAGCCTTGCTATTCACCTCTCGCGCGACGGCGGGCGAACATGGAAGACCGCGGAAGGAGCCTATCTGACCACCCCGGTCACCAGCGTCGCCTTCTCGCCGGACTTTGCCCACGACCATACCATCTTTGCCACCGCGCTGGGCCAGGGCCTTTGGCGATCGTCGGATGGCGGCAAGACGTGGGATTTCCTCATGGAAACGACGGCCAACGCCGTGACGGTTTCTCCTGGCTTTGCTCGCGCCCCCGTCTTGCTCCTCGCCACCGATTTTGGCATCTTCCGCTCCGAGAACGGCGGTCAGAACTGGCAAGAGGCGAACCGGGGTCTGGCCGACCGTGCAGCGCAAGTCGTGGCCCTCTCGCCCGCGTTCCCCACCGATGGCATCGCCTTCGCCATCGCCGCTGACCTGCTTCATCGCTCAGACGACGGCGGGCGCACCTGGCACGTTCCTGAGGGCGAAGGTCTGGCCGGTCACGTCCCCGTCGTCATCGCCCTCTCTCCCGACTTCACCCAAGACCGCACCCTTTTCGCTGGCACGGAGGATGCTGGCCTCTTTCGCTCAGCCGACGGCGGGCGCACCTGGCAGGCTGTCGGGCCGGAGAACCTCACTGGCGTTAACAGCCTGAACGTCTCCTCTGCTGAGGACCTCGTACTTGTTGCCGGCACAGCGGAGGGGAGCATCTGGCGCTCGGCGAACGGGGGCGATACCTGGCAAGAGGTCGTTACCGGGCTCTCTTCGGTGCTGGCGTTGGCAGGAAGCGGCGAGGTGCTCTTTGCCGGAACCTACGGCGAGGGAGTATTCCGTTCGCCGGACGGGGGGTTCTCCTGGGCGACGGCGAACGACGGCTTCGCCGCGCGGGGGTTCGTCAGCCTGGCCGTGTCATCCAATGTCCTGGCAGATGGCACGCTCTTCATGGCCGGGCCTGAGGAGGGCATCTATCGCTCACGCGATGGCGGCAATACGTGGGAATCGGTGGGGTTGGCCGAGGCAGGAATCAACTGGCTAACGGTCTCGCCCGCTTTCTCTCGTGACCGTTCCCTGCTGGCCGCAGGGCGCGGCGGCCTTTTCCGCTCGCGCGATGGCGGCGACTCTTGGGAATCGCTGGCTATCGCGGGCCCCGTGCAGCGGGTCGCCTTCTCCCCGGCGGTCGCGAGTGGGGTGCAATTGCTGGCGGCCAGCGGCCCTAACCTTTTCCACTCCACCGATGGCGGCGATACCTGGGACGCGCTGCGGGTTCCCTGGGCGGGCGACGAAGTGGCTGCCATTGCCTTCTCGCCCAACTACGCCCGCGACGGCACGTTGCTGGCCGTGACCGGCGTGACCAGCGGCGATACCGGCTACGACGTGGCCGCCGTCTGGCGCTCGTTTGATGGAGGTCGCTCCTGGCAACGGGTGGTGCGCCAGAACGTCGCGGCTCGCTGGTTGACGCTGGCTCTGCCCCCCGACTACGACGCGACGGCCGGCCCTCACCGGGCCTACATCGGTTGGGGGAACCAGGTGTTGCGCCCTATCCTCACCGGCCCCAAGCATTGGACGGCGGGGATGCTGGGCCCTGCCAACCTGACGGTGCTGAGCCTGGCCCTCTCCCCAACCTTTTCTCGCGACCGCACCATCTACGCGGCCACGAACCAGGGCATCTATCGCTCCACCAACGAGGGGCTGACGTGGCAACCCTGGAGCGAGGGGCTCGGCAACGTGCCGACGGTGGTGGTGGCCGCCTGCACGGATGAGCGCGGCGCGGCCAACCAACGCGTCTATACCCTGGCGCTGGGTGGGGCGGTTTGGTGCTGGGAAGGATAAAGAAATGGGGCAATGATCTAAGGAGATTTTGTGTTTGTCGCTATTTCCTCTCAGACTTCTGAGCAAAGTGTAGGAATCTGTCTGACCCTATTAGGGGGATTCTCCATCTGGCTTGGGGCGCAAGAGATATCCGAGGCAGACTTTTCTCGCCGCAAAGCCCGCAGTCTCCTCAAGCTCATCGCACTCCAGCCGGCTTATCGCCTCTCCCGCGACCAAGCGATGGATCTTCTGTGGCCCGACCTGGCGCCGCGCGGGGCTGCCGCTCAGCTGTACAAAGCGCTCCATTACATCCGGCAGGCCTTCGCTGCGGCCCAGCCTTCCTATCCGCCGGAGGCCGTGCTGGATCTCCACAATGAGATTCTCACTCTGGACGCTCCTGGCGGGGTACATACCGACGTGGAAGCGTTTGAAACGCTGGCCCAGGAGGCGACCGGCAACCGCGACCTGGTCCTGCTTCAGCGAGCCGTGGCCTCCTACGGCGGCGACCTCCTCCCTGCTGATTTGTATGAGGAATGGACGTTGGAACGCCGCGAGGCTTTGCGAGAGCGCTTTATGGATCTGCTGGTGAGGCTGGGAGAAGTCTATTTGGCCTCTCAGCATCTGCCTGAGGCTGCCGAAGCCTTCCGCCGGGCCCTTGCTCGGGACCCCGCCCACGAAGCGGCCCACCGTGGATTGATGCGAGCCTTCGCCTTCCAGGGCTATCACACTCGCGCTTTACGCCAGTATCGCCTCTGTCAGGATGCCCTCGCCCGAGAACTGGATGTAGCGCCGAGTGAGGAGACGGTGCGCCTGTACGAAGAAATCCGGCAGGGGAAGCTCCAACCACTGCAAGTAGCGACGTCGAGTTCAGTGACAGAGCCGGCTGGTCTGACTCTGTTGGTGGGCCGCCAGAACGAGACACAGGTTGTTAACGACCTGTTGAATCATCTAGGGCGCGGACGGGGTGCGGTCCTGAGTCTGGAAGGTTCCGCTGGCATTGGCAAGACCCGTATGGCGCAGGAGATCTTGGGTTTGGGTCGGCGACGCGGCTACCTGGTGTTGATGGGCAGCGCTCACGAACAGGAAGGCTGCTCTCCTTACACCCCCATTATTGACGCTCTACGCATGGCGCTGGTAACCAGCCAGGCCGATGCCGACCTTATCCCAGCCGAACTGGCGGCCGCCATCCCAGAACTCGCCCCCGTAAAACCTCCGGCCCCCAACCCAGATCGGGTAGCCGCCCAGGCCATTCTCTTTGCCGGCGTGCTCCGCTTCCTGTCCGCCCGTGCTCGCGCCATGCCCCTCGTTCTCATTTTAGACGATTTGCACGCCGCCGACGAGGCCTCGCTGCAACTCTTTCACTATCTGGCACGCCACACGTCCGATCGGCCGTTGCTGTTAATTGGCGCCTGGCGATCGCAAGAAGTTGGCGCGGGGCCGGACCTGAGAACTCTAGTAGCCAGCCTGGAACGGAAGGGCCTGGCGCGGCATCTGCTCCTCACGCCCCTGTCCGAGAGCGAACATCGCGCCCTGCTGGACCTGACTCTCGGCCAGGGCAACGTGGATATTCGGTTGGCCGCCGAAGTTTATCGCCTGTCCGCAGGGAATCCTCTGTTCGCCCAGGAGATAGTGCGCCAATTGGCTGCTGCCGGAGAGGTTGTGAAAGGGAGAAGTGGGTGGCGGCTTACCGGCAGCCCCCGCAGAGTGCCCATTCCACCATCCCTGCAACTCCTGCTGGCCCCGCGGCTGGCTCATCTCTCGCCCACTACCCGTCACCTGTTGAATGTCGCTACGGTAGCCGGGCAAGAGGTTCCTTTCTCCGTGCTACAGGCTACGGCAGGCACAGCCAGCGAGACCTTACTGGTAGGGTTGGATGAAGCCATCGCTTCTCGGCTGTTGGAGGAGAGCGGGATGACCTATCGTTTCGTCCACCCCCTCTTCCGCGAGGCTATCTACCAGCAGATGACGCAGGCTCGGAGACAGGAACTCCACGGCCAAGTAGCCCGGGCGTTGGAAGCAATGTACCAGGATGACCCTACCAA
>JADYZS010000501.1 GCA_020853075.1 Anaerolineae bacterium
CAGCGTCTATTCGCCCAACTGGCAGCGCTACACCGCAGGCCAGATGTTAGGCTCCGGCACGCCGGGCGCGCTTCTGGTGGAACTGACGCGGACGTGGGTTGGCCTGGGGAACGGCGTCTCCTGGCGCGACGCGGCTACCTGGGGCCATTTTGACATCGCCGGCAACGGTTCTGCCGTTAGCGCCCTCGCCCGCGACGGGGCCGGCCTCCTCTGGATCGGCACGGCGGGCAACGGCTTGTATGCACACAACGGCACGAACATCACGACCCACCAGGCGACCGCCGACGGCCTCCCCCACAACGACGTGCGCGCCCTCCTGGTGGATCAGGCGGGCCGCCTTTGGGCCGCTACCGCAGGCGGCCTGGCGCTGCGCGGCAACGGCTACTGGATCGGTTTCACCACCGCGACCTCACCCCTGACCAGCAACGACCTGCGCACGCTGACGCAGGACGCGACGGGACGCATCTGGATCGGCACCGCCGCCAACGGCATCCACGTCTATGATCCGAACGGCAGCGGCAACGTCTGGAGCGCCCAGACGACGGCCAACGGTCTCCCCTCCAACAATATCCGGGGGCTGGCCACCGATCCCACTGGCGCGATCTGGGCGGCCACCGCCGCGGGCGTGGGCCGGTGGGAACCAACGACGGGCGTCTGGACGGTGTACAACCAGGCCGGTGGCGCGCTCCCCAGCAACGACGCCATCAGTATCGCTTCCGACCCGGTGGGCCGCATCTGGGTCGGTACGGCCCGCGGCCTGGCACATTTAGAGGCCGGAGCCTGGCGGCAGTTCCACGTCACCGGCACGATGCTGGGAAGCGACCGGGTGCGCGTGGTGGCGTCCGATGGCATCCGCCTGTGGACGGCGGCGGCGGGCATCGTCGCGGTGCGGGGCGTCCTCACCGGACCCATCGGCAACTTCCCGCCCATCATCAACTCCTTCATCCCGACCCAGGGTGCGCCGCTGGATACCATCACGATCAACGGCAACTATTTTGACGATCGCGGCCCCTCCTACAACGAGGTACGCTTCTGCTGTCTCAACGGTCAGTCGGGCACGCCCGCGCCGCTGGCGACGGTTCTCTCGGCCACGGCCACCACCCTGATCGTGAAGGTGCCCTTGCTCGCCAACACCGGCAAGCTCCGGGTCACCTCCCACCAGCTCAACGGGCAGAGCGCCACCGACTTCCGCGTCGCCCCCAAGATCAACAGCATCAGCCCCACCTGCCTCGGCATGGGCGAGGTGCTGAAGATTCACGGCTCCGGTTTCTTCGGCCAGCAATTCAGTTATGCCCAGGTGCAGCTCGGCAACGGGCCGTGGCGCACCGCCGATTTCCAGGATCCGACGCTCATCCAGCAATACGTCCGCCCCGGCGACACGGCCGGCCCGGTGCGGGTGCGCCTGAGCAACGGCCTCTCGGCCACCAGCCCGCAGAACGTCAGCATCTCCACGCCACAGGTCGCCGCCACCGCCATCCAGCAGGCCATCCAGGGCCTGCCGATGATCTGGGGCAAGCGGACGCTGGTGCAGGTCTCTCTCCGCTCCGCGGGCGCGTCGTGCAACTCGCGCATCACCGGCGGCCAGTTGGATTGGAAATTGAAGAACGGCACGACCCGGCCCGGCTCCTACGGTATCATCACGTCGGACAGCGGGTTGGTGGTCACGCCGAACGCGCCTGCCATCTCCGTTGACTCTACTGTGAACTTCGTCGCCGAGTTCAACTCCAACCGCAGCCAGTGGAGCGAGAACTTCGCGCTCTCTCAGTTCAACGGCGTTCGCATCACCCTGAAGAACGGGATAGTGCAGATTCTCAGCCTGGATATACCGGCTTCGGCCTTCAACTACGTGGATACGGCGGGGCGGCGCGAATTCGTCTCTATGCAAATCGGCATAGCCAGCGCCACCACCCAGGATGCCTCGGCCACCCGGTTGACGACCTTCTGGGAGAACGCTCTGGAGAGCATGGCCGACGTGGCCCGCGTCTACCCCATGCAGGATACGCACTGGACGCAATGGATGGGCTACACGTCCATATATTTCACGCGCAGTTCCGCGAACCTGAGGGACGACAGCGACGACTACGAGGAAATCCGGGATGACGTGGACGACTACATAGAGCCGTCAGGCATCCGCCAGGCGATGGCCCTCATCACCGAGCTACTTTATGGGGGCGGGCCATCGGGCAAGGCAACGCTGGGCCATCCTACCTCTGTGGCCTTCAACTTTGATGGGAGTATGGCGCCGATCTTCCTGCAAGAGGGCATCCACGCCCTGGACTGGGTGGATCCCGATGCGGCCAACCACGACAGCGGCAACGAGTACCACTCGCGCTACGACGAGGCTGAGCGCACCGATGTCTGCACCATGAGCCTGACCTTCCGCCAGGCCCTCCTGGATCAGATGGGGTTCGTGCCGCGCGTCGTCCGCCTGCGCTACGAGGAAGACCCTAAACAGTTCTCCCTGGCCGGCTGCGACCCGGCCAACCAACCGCGCTCCGCCATGTCCTATGCACCCAACTGGGACAACAACAGCACCTTCCTGGAGCCGCTAGATTACCTCTATACTCTCTTCAGCATCTGCCTGTCCTTCGGCTCCGGCGGCATAGGCTCGGCCTGCCCCGGCTTTAGCATCCCGCTCAATAGCGACGTCATCTATAACCAGGTGGTGCGCTACCTGGCCGCGCACAGGCCCGCCGCGTCCGCCCTCCCCGCCGACGTAACGCAGACGCTTCGTATAGGTGGCAGCATAGACACCTCGGATCGAGTGACCGTTACCCTCTCCTACCTGGCGGGAACCGACGGGGAGTTGACGCCAGAAGTCCCCGGCGGCGACTACCATCTGCAACTCCGCTCCGCCACCAGCGCGCTCCTGTGGGATCACCCCTTTGAGATCTCCTTCGTGGGAACGCATAGCCACGAGAATACCCATCCCCTCTCTCGCACCCGCTTCAACCTCCTCGTTCCCTTCCCCGATGGCACGGCCACAGCGGAAATCCGGCGCGACGGCCAGGTGATCTGGAGCGATACGGTGAGCAGCAACGCGCCCACCGTCGCCTTCACCGGCCCCAACGGTGGCACTTTCAGCGCGGCCGGCAACGTGCCGGTGGCCTGGACTGCGGCGGACATTGACGGTGACGCACTGCAATTCGCGCTGGAGTACTCCGCCGACAACGGCCAGAACTGGATCCTGATCGCGCCGGCCCTGACGGGCAACGCCTTCAACTGGCAACCCGGCTTCGTACCCCCCAGCGCCACAGCCCGCCTACGCCTGCGCGCCAGCGACGGCTTCCTCACTGGCACGGCGACATCGGCCCCCTTTACCCTCAACGCCCAGCCTCCCGAAGCCTACATCGTAACGCCGGACGACGGCCAGACCTTCCTGGAAGGGTCAACCATCGCGCTGGGTGGGACTGCCCGCACGGCGAACGGCCTTGACGAAGGAACCTTCCAGTGGAAGCGCGGTAACCTCGTCATCGGCAGCGGGCAGGGCATCTCCTATACGCTGGGGGCCATCGGCACTTACGTCTTCACTTTGCAAGTGACGGCCAACAGCCTGACCGCCAGCGACTCGGTGACCGTCACCGTCGTCCCCGACTACGACAAAGACGGGATGCCCAACGCCTGGGAGTTGTCGTACAAACTCAACCCGCTGGATAGCACCGACATCGTCGGTAATCCCGATAGCGACGGGCTGGAGAACCTGGACGAATACAAGATGGGCACGAACCCTCGCCAGGCCGACACCGACGGTGATGGCGCTAACGACGGCAGCGAAGTGGCGGCAGGCTCCGACCCGCTGAAGGCCGATCACAAACCGGCGACCGGCCCCGTGTTGAGCGTCGGCGCGAACGAGATCGGCTTCACGGTAGAGGGGGGCATCACGCCGGCACCGAAGGAAGTCTGGGTGACGAACACCGGCGCCGGGAGCCTGGCGTGGACGGCGACCGACGACGCAGCCTGGCTCCAGGTCTCTCCGGGGCAGGGTGATGCGCCGGAGAAACTGACTCTTTCCGTCGCGTCGGTGCAAGGTTTGGCCTACGGCACCCACACCGGCCAGGTCACCGTCACCGCCGCGGGCGCAACGGGGAGCCCTCACGTCATCACCGTGGAACTCCACATCGTGGCAGGGCAAGGGTATCGTCTTTACATGCCGGGAGCGAAGGTGCAGTCGGGGCAGTAAGTAACTAGAGGACAAAAAGGCGGGGCGGTATTTCAGATACCGCCCCGTTTTTCTATGGGGCTACGGCGCGGCTCCTCGCTAACAGACACCTACACCAAAGAACGCCACCATCTAAAGCCCGGCCTTCGTTCGTGGCATTTTGGGCAACCTGGTGTATATTATTACTCATATCCAGGCCGGAATGAACCTGGATTGCTCCGCCGACAGATATACCGCTCATAATGACTCCATATCAATGAATTGGGAGGACTGCACCATGGCGCTTGCAAGGGTTGATTCATCCGAGTGGGCCGAGATCCACGTAACCATGGAACCGGTACCCACTATTGGCTACCGCACCGCTCTGGTCGCCTATGAGGAGTCCCTGATCAAGGGGCAATTCGTGGGGCGCAGTTGGAACGGTTCGGGTTTCCTCAATGACTGGGAGAGCCCCCGCCTGGACCCGACCAAGCATCCGACGCCGCAAGCCTTCTGGCTGGAGATAGACGGCCAGCTCCTGGCTTCGCACTGGCGGTGGGGGGGCATAGAGCAGAAGCAAGAGTCCGCGGGCTTGCACGTCATCGTGACGCTGCGCCATGAGGTAAGATCGGTTACGGTGCAGGTGCATACTCTGCTAGATGGCACGCCCGTGCTCACGCGCTGGCTGGATGTGACCAACACCGGCACCCAGCCCGCGGCATTGGCCGCCGCCTATCCCTGGAGCGGCGTGCTGAAGACGACTCCCCGCTGGCGCTTGCACCTGCGCGAGCGGGATGCGTCCCTCTACTCGGTCGGCTACATGGCGAACGCGCATTGGGGGAACGAGGGAGACTTCCGGTGGCACCCCATGCCGGACGCGACCCTGCGGGTAGAAGGCCGCTACCGCCGTGACCGTCACCGCCACCCGCTGTTCGTCCTGCGCAACAACGCCACCGGCGAACATTTCGTGGGCCAGATTGCCTGGAGTGGCGGTTATGCCTTTGAGTTTGATCTGGATGCCGATGTCGGAACCACGGATGGTGCGGCGCGGCTCTTCTTCCGGGCAGGGCCAGACGCGGCACCGCCGCAGCGCATTATCGCCGCGGGCGAGACCATCGCGACGCCGGAGATGCACCTGGGCCTGGTCTTCGGCGATCTGGACGCGGCCATCCAGGCTATGCACGATCACCTGCGCAAGAGCGTCTTCATGCCGCAGCCGCGTGGCCGGGGCGGCTGGATTGAGTCAGGGATCGGGCCGGAGATTGAGATCACGGTTCCTTACGCGTTCCATGCCATTGAGAACGCAGGCAAGATGGGCGCGGAGGTGTTCTTCATTGATGCAAGCTGGTACGCGCCCCCGCATGGCGAATGGTGGGCTACGGTCGGCGACTGGCAGGTTGATCGGAAACGCTTCCCCGATGGCCTAAAGCCGTTCCGCGATCGCGTCCACGAGCTGGGGATGCTGTGGGGCCTGTGGATGGACGCGGAGCGCGTCGGCAGTAAAAGCCGCATCGCGCAGGAACACCCAGAGTGGCAAGGCATGGCCTACGACGGTGAGCGGCGGTTGGGCGGCCTGTTGGATATCGCCCAGCCTGCGGTGGCGCAGTGGATGGAAGACCAGATTACGCGTGTGATCACCGACAACGAACTGGATTTCTTCCGCCTGGACTATAACGTAGGCGGCCTGGGGCCTGGCTCGTGGAATCTGCGCGATGGCTATGTAGAGAGCGGCTACTGGCGCTACTATGAAGCCCTGTACAAGGTTTACGAGCGGCTGCGGGCGCGCTTCCCCAACGTGGTTTTTGAGAACTGCGCAGGCGGTGGTGGTCGTACCGACATCGGCCTGGTGCGTCGCTTCAGCCATACCTGGGTTACCGATTGGCAGATCGCACCCCGCTCATTCACCATCACCAACGGCATGACGAGGGCACTGCCGCCGGAGTACGTGGACCGGCTGATCGGCGGGCAGGACGGGCACATCACGGGCGACATTGACTTCCAGGTACGCTTGCTGCTGTTCGTGCGGCCCTCCATCGCCTTCCTCTCCCCCTTTGGCGGTACGCTCAATCCAATGCACGCCGGCCGCGTCAAGCACATGCTGGACCTGTATAAAGGTTTCGTGCGGCCCTTCATGAACACCGGGCGGATCTATCACCACACCCCCACCTTCAGTGGGCCTGAACCCAAGGGGTGGGGGGTGCTAGAGCTCGCCAGCCGTGACCGCACACGCGGGATCGCGGGTGTGTTCCAGCTCTCCGACCCACGGGAATCCGAATACTTGCTGAAATTGCGCGGTCTGGATTTGGGCCGCCGGTATCGCGTGACCTGGGATAATTCCGGCCAGACCTGTGAGGCGGATGGCTTCGTCCTGATGAAGCAGGGTGTCACCATCAGCCTGGAAGGTGCTCTGACCTCGGAACTGTTATTGTTTGAGGCAATCTGAAGCCATGAAGAACGGGGCGGTACTCAAAGTACCGCCCCGCCTTTTTTCTTCGGGCCAGCGAAGTTGATTCTACCTCACCCGCTTCAGATAGCGCACGGCGGCGTCGTTGGGAGCCACGGACAAGGGGAGCCCCTTCGTCTGCAACGCCGCGCCCCGCATCACCACCGTTGGCCCTCCCTCCACTGGCGCGCTCACCTCGTAATCCGCCTGCGGGACAAGCCCGCGCAGAGGCAAGGTAGGCGGCAGGGGCCGCCGCGCCCGGCGGTAGGCCAGCACCAATGCCTCATCGCCCGCACGGCTCACAAACTCCACCGCCTCCGGGTCATCCGGATGGTTGGGCTGGGGGGTAAGCGGGTAATAGTCCTGCACCGTGAGATGCCGCAGTGAGCGATAAACGCCGACCAGTTCGCGAGCGCGCCGCGCCCACGCGGCTGACCAACCGGCGATGTCGCCGCTGAACAGGAGGCTCCCTCCGTAGCGCGACACCAGGTTCATGTCGCTCATGCCGCTGTCGCCCGCGCCGATATTCAACACGGTGACCGCGCTGTTGAGGACGTGGGCCGGGAGGAAGCGGTTCGCGCCGCAGATGAGGTAACGCGCCACGTGGGGGTCTTCGGTGCTGTCGCAGCACCAGGAGGTATGACTATAGCGCAGGATGCCGAGGTCTAAACGCCGCCCGCCGCCAGCGCAGGTCTCCCAGAGAAGGCGAGGATGGTCGCGGAGGAGGGTATCCAGGACGCGATACAGGCCCTCTACGTACTTGAACATAACCTTGCCTGTGGGGTCGGCCTTCTGCCAGAAGGGACGCGGGCCGAAGTTGTAATCGTGCCGCACCCAGCGCAAGTCCAGGCGGCGGATCAGCCCGCCCAGCGTCTCAATGATCCAATCCTGCGCCTCGCGGCGGGTCAGGTCCAGGTGGAGAAAGGGCGCGCCCACATCCCAGTACCACTCCGGATGCTCCCGCACGGAATCGCTCTCGCGGTGGGCGCGCTCAAACTCAAACCACAGGCCCAGCTTCATCCCCCGGCTGCGCACGTACTCGGCGAAGGGTTCCAGGCCGTGCGGAAACTTGGCCGGGTCGTGCTCCCAATTGCCGACGCCGTGGGAGAAATCGGCGGGCGGCAGCGCACCCTTGAACCAGGCCGCGTCCACGACGAAGTAATCGCACCCCACCTCCGTCGCCCGATCCACCTGGCGGCGCAGCAGCGCCTCGTCAAAATCGGCGCGGATGCCAAACCAGTGGTCGTAGGCTACCTGGGGCAGTGGTGCCTGCCCGAAGTGGCGGGGGACGATGCGCTCGTGCAGGTAGCGGCGGCAGGCGTTGCCCCCATCTGCCGTGTCGCCCTCAAAGAATATGAGGTGGACGACGGGCAGCGCGAGGGATTCGCCCGGCGCCAGCACCAGGTTCCGCACAGGGAGCCCCAGCCTGAGCAAAGCCCCCGGTTTCAGCCAGTTGGGTTCAACGGTCTGATACCATTCGCCCGACCAGTCCAGGGCCGTGACCACCCCGGCCTCTTTGACCATGCTCAGGACGAAGGGGAGATACTTGTTGGAGGAGCGGCCATCGTCACCGCTCTCAAAGCGCAAAGGCACGCAATCGGCTTCGGCGGCGGCAAAGGTGTAATCCTTGTAGGAGAAAGACGGGTAGAAACCGTAGGTCATCCCGCCGCCCAGCACCTGCACGGTGAGATCCTCTTTGGCGATCTGCGGGTAATCCAGCACCAGCGGCTCCAGGATGGCGAGGGGTTGGCTGGGGTGATCGGCAGCATTGTGCAGAGTCAGTTGCCGGACCCCCACCCGGAGGCCGGCGACGCGGCGGGCGGAAAGGGTGACTTCCAGGCCGCCGGGCTCGCGCCAGGTCTGGGTTGCCTCGTCGCCTGCGATGCGGGCGGGCGCGGCGGCTTTCCAGGCGAACGTGCCTTGAGCCGGCGCGATCCGCCAGCCGTTGCCGTCGGCGAGGGCCGTCACCAGCGTCTCCGGCGCCCAGCCGGATAGCCATTCTTTAAGTTGTAGGTTCATGGTGTAACCTCGCGAAACCCTAATGGTCTTGGCATCTTCCTTGAAATGCTCACCGATAGATTCCCACCACCACGTCGTTGGCGGCGAGGCTCCTGGGCAACTTCGTCTCCCCGCCGGGGAGAACGTCGGTGAGATGGCGGCCCGGCACGTCCAACCGGAACGGCTGCTCGCTGGTGGTCGGGTTCCAGAGAATGATGCCCAGGCGACTGCCGTCGGTGTAGCCTTTGGCGAGAATGGCGCGGTTATCTATGTGCCCGAAATCAGTATCAATGAAGCGACCCTTGCGCAAGAGCGCCGGATACTGGCTGCGCCAGGCGATCAACTGGCGCGTGCGCGCAGCCAGAGTAGGCAGGTCGCTCGCCAGGAGGCCCGTGCTCTCCACAGGATGGAAGCCGAACTTCCAGCCATAGAGGAAGGCGTAATGGAGTTGCGTCGGGTCTTCCGTGTCCAGATGGACTTTCATGATGATCGGCTCAGGGAAGGTATAGCAGAAAAGTTCCGGGAAAGGGTCGGGAGCCAGGCGTGAGCCGCCGCCGGCCGGCCCGAAGCGCGCGTGGGCAGGGGATGCGCCAGGGCTCCAACGGGAGGCGACGCCGGAGGAGACGAAGAGGTCAAAGTTCTGCGTGTAGGCGTCCACGTGGAACTCCGTCTCCATCGCCATGCCCGAGTCGCGATCCTTCACATATTCCCGCACCCGGCGCGAATTTGCTTCGCGCGTCGGCCCCATCGCCAGCGAGGGCTTGGTGTGGGCATGGGTTGGGTCAAAGCAGAGAACGGGGGTGCGGCCACCGATCTGGTCATAGAGGAGCCCCTGCGCGCCCAAATCCATGACCATCTTGGCCTGGGCAAGCATCACTTCACCCCATTCCGTCGTGCCGTGGCAGGCCAGATAGAAGGAGTGGCCGCCGCTGATCTGCATCTCCAGGTAGGTCCCGTCGCGGTAGAAGCTGTACTGCTCTTTGGGGGGAACGCCCAGGATGTTTTTGATGGTGAGGCGGTCACCGCCTTCTTTGAAGAAGCGGGTGGCCGGGTCAATGAGCGCGCCGTTGGTGTAAAGGAAAGTATGGCCGCCCTCTTCTTTGATCTTCTTCAACGCGGCGCGCAGTTCCCCTTCGCCGCCCATGCGCGCATCCGCCGTGTATTCCGGGTAAAGGTTATCCAGCCCCTCTTTCGTCCAGCCGAGGATCTTGAGGGTATTCAGGTTGCAGGCGCGGGCCGAGGCCCAAATCTTGCTGTAGAGTTCAGGGTAGGTGTGGTGGATGCGCCCGAACTGCTGCTTCATGATGTTGTGGTGCCAGCCATCTATGTCGGGGAGCCATTTGGGCACTTCCGGCAGGCGAATCCAGGTAGCGGCCCAGCGGCGATAGCGTTTCGCGCCCAGGTGCCAGCACTCGCCGCCGGGGCGATCCGGGTCGCTCCGATCCAGGGCGATGACGAAGGGCGCGGAGCGGAAGGTCTCGCCTTTTTTGATGAAGGGATATTTGACAAAGGAGAAGGAAAGGCCGGGGTCCTCATTGATGACATTGAAGCCAGTGGTCTGCAGACTCCTATCGTACGAGGCCAGGTAGATGCCTTCGCGGTCGTTGTAGAGGCCATACCACTGCATACAGGCGCGGCCGGGATACGTGGTACGTAGATGCCGCCACTCGCGGCTGTAGCCGAGCCAGCCCGGAACCGGCTCGCGGATAGCGCGGCGCGGGTTCCAGATGCGGCCACCGCTGTCCTCAGGCCAGAGGAGCATGTCGGCGGCCGGGTCGCCGCCCAATGCTTCTATGCCGGAAATCCAGGGAAACCAGACCTCCACCACCTCCACAGCGGACTGGTTCGTGACCTCGTACTCCCAGATGGTTTCCTCGGCGCTCTCCCCCACCGTCACCCGGTAGCGCAGAGAGATGGGAAGCACCTGGCCGCGATAGCGGAGATGCGGATAGGCGAACTCCAGCCCGCCGCGCACCTCCTGCACCCGGCACTCTTGCCCCGCCGCATCTATAACCTGGATGAAGTCGTCGTCATCCCGAAAGATGAGCCGCCAACCGGCGGCGTCCTGACGCTTGACGTAGGAGTTGCCCGTGGCCTTGTTGACCAGGGCACACACCTGTCCGGCAGCATCAAATTCCACGCGAGCGCGCGCGGTCTCCAGTTTGTAATCCATGCTCTCTCCTTTCCGGCCACCAACGTTTCTATGGATTTACGAGAGGCCCCCACCTTGCCCTCCCCCGTGTACTCGCTGCTTGCGCCCTGCGGGTGCGTTCTTTCCAACGCCCAGCGGGGGAGGGTGGCCCGTCGCTTGCACCTAGTCGGCGCCGTGTACGCCCAGCCGTACTCGGCGGTGGGAAGCCCGCACGAGTACGCAGGGCAAGCCGACAGGCCAGGGACGGGTGGGGGCTGGTATGGTATGACCCTGCCCGCCATTGGGCAACGGGCAGGTCAGAGTCTTGAGATGGTTTTCTGCCCCCTCCGCAGGCTCATCCACGCTCTATCCCCGGCGACCTACCGCGCCTCGCACGAAGCGCGCCACGAGAAGCGCATAGAGGAGGTAGCCGAGGCTGCTGGTAATCAGGTTAGGGCTGAATCCGTAGAGGTCAAAAACGCGCCCTGCTACCAGCGGCATGAAGGCCCCGACCGACGTGGTGATCGCCATGAAGATAGCCCGGTAGCGGGCTCGCTGCTCTTCCGGCGCGATGGCAAGATTGAGGTTATTCAGGGCCATCATGATGCTGGCTTCACAGAAGCCGAACAGCACGTTGAGTGGCACGATGTGCCAGGGCGAGCGCACCAGGAACCAAAGAGGAGAAACAAGGGCAAGTCCCAGAGACGAAAGGATGATAGCCCGCTTGTGGCCCTGACGGTCGCTCAATGCCCCCATCACCCGCAGCCCGACTAACGAGGCCAACGTGGTGACAGCAGCCAACAGGCCGATGGTTCTCTCCGAGAGGTGCATCTGGCGCACCATATATACGCTGTAAAAGGGATTAGCCAGGTGCATGGTGGCACTCATGACCAGGCCAGAGAGAGAGAACGCGAGGAGGTTGCGGTCGGCCCGCAGCGTGGCGAGGATAGACTCGCCCCGTGCAGCAGCACCAGGCTGCGGCTGGGGCCTGGGTATCTCCGGCAGGAGCGAGTAGAGGTAGAGCGCGACCAGGGCGACGAGGAAGGCAAAGGTGAAAGAAGCCTGATAGCCGAGAGGGAAGGCCAGCGCAGCGATAAGAACTCCCGCCACTGGCTGGAAGAGGAAACTTGCCACGCTCATCCCCAGGGTGCGCCAGCCCATGTAGCGCCCCAGAACGCGCGCCGGGACGATGTGCCCGATCATCGCCGTCGCCGAGGGCGCGCCCAGGCGGGTGAAGATGCCGCGCACCATCGTCACCAGGATAATGGCCCAGATGGCCTCGCGACCCCCAAAGAGGAACGGGATGGCGACATAGACAAGGAGGATGGCAGAACCCAAGCCGTGGTCAAAGATCAGCACCAGGGCTTTGTCGCGCCGCCAGCGTTCCGCCAGATGGCTGCCATAGAGGAACATGGGCGGCGCGATGAGATGGTGGAGCGCGCCCATCATCCCCACGTCGGAGGCTGTCGCGCCGAAAGCCAGCAAATAGAGGGGGATGAAGGTTTGGGTGAAAGCCTGGCTGATGCTGATGAAGAGGCCATCAAACCAGAAGATGCGCAGAAAGCGCGCCGCGACCGGCTGCGCCGTCAGAGCAGAGAGGGGGAGAACCTGGCGGGCGACCCTTTCTCTGAGACCGGGAGACGAGACAAATTCGGCTGAAGTCGTATTATCCATGATCCTCGTAGCAACGCCTGACCTCGCGCAAGGGCGGCCCGGTAAGGCCGCCCTGCCTGAGGAGGGACACGTTATTCGTAGGGTAAGGGTGCTCAGCGGATAGGTAGCCTGCAGGCGGCTGCCGTGTACGCCTGGCGTACGCGACAGGTGGACGCCGCCCCGCGGGGTCGGCTTGCCCTGCGTACTCGCCGCTTGCGCCCTACGGGTGCGGGCTTCCCACCGCCGAGTACGGC
>JADYZS010000502.1 GCA_020853075.1 Anaerolineae bacterium
GAAACACCGCTTCCCGGTGGTGAAAAAGCAGCTGACAGCACCATCGGTCGTCTGAAACTCGATTGGTAAGGTGCAGTGCTCGATCCCGACTATCCGTCGGGAGAGTTACCTTTGTCTAAATGCGAATAATTAGAAAGGAGCGGATACAGTGCGTAAGTTCACGACCCTTGACCTGGCGGCCTATTTCAATGCCGGCCGCGGCAACGAGCCGGTGGCTGGTCGGGCCCCCTGGCATCCCGAACTTCATCGGTTCATGGCGCAGTTGCCGGGCGGTGAGCAGACCTTCTGGGGCGTTCCCTTCGCCCTGGGTCCGGCAGAAGGCGGCAAATGCTGGCTTCTTCTGGGGCTGGGCGGGGAGAGCCTCACCGTGCCGGTGCAGGGCGAGGCGAATTACCGGGTCTTTGCTCACTTCGCCGACTCGTCTCACGACCCGGAGGGACGCGGGCAACCAGCGGGCGTGAATATCGGTCTGGTGCTGCGCCCCGGCGAGCACCTGGCCGATTATGTCCTGGTCTATGAGGATGGGAGCGAGCATCGCCAGGCCATCCGCCGCCGCTTTGAGGTGAACGAGGCGCGCGTCAGCTGGGGGCAACTCGCCTTCCAGGCCCGCGCCCACATTGTGGATGCCCCGCTGCCGATGCGAGGGCCCTATGGCCGCAACCAATGGGGTTACTACCAGACCGCGGCTTTGCAAGGGGCGTACGGTGGTGCTGCCCGTTATTGGCTCTATGCGCTCCCCAACCCTCACCCCGAAAAGCGGCTTAAGGCAGTGCGGTTGGAGGCGAGCGGGGCGGGGCGGCTGGCCGTTGCGGGCATCACCCTCTATCACGGGCGCGAGCATCCCCTGCGCCACCGTCGCCTGGAGGCGATGCAGGTCACGCTGCCGCCGGAGGATGCCGCCCCGCTGGACAACATTGAGATAGGGATTGACCTGGGCATCGTCGCCCGCCGGGAAGTGCCTCCGTCCTTCAACGGCGATACCTGGTTACAGGCGCAGCCGCAAGGCTGGGGCGAAGAACGGAAGCCGGAGGAGCCGGTCAGCCGGTTTCTGACCGCGGTCACCGCGAGCGCCGATGCCACGCTCAAGGTCGCCGGCCATGAGGTGGACTTGCACGACGTCTATGATGAGGGTGTGGCGGAGAGCCACGACGGCAAGGCACGGGTGGAACTCCTGACCCCGCGCAAGACCTGGCTGCACGTGACGGTAGAGGATGCCTCTACGGGCCTGCCGTCGCCGGCCCGTGTTCACTTCCGCGCGCCCGATGGCCGCTATCTGCCGCCCTACGGTCACCGCCACGAGGTCAACGACAACTGGTTTGAGGATTACGGCGGCGACTTGAGACTTGGCTCTACCCAGTATGCCTACGTGGACGGTCGTTTCCAGGTGGAGTTGCCGGTGGGCGAGGTCTATGTGGAACTGAGCAAGGGCTTTGAATATCGCCCCCTGCGGCAGAAACTCCTCATTGAGCCGGGGCAGCGGGAATTGAAGTTGCGCCTGGAGCGCCCGCTGAACCTGCGGCGTGAGGGTTGGGTGACCGCGGATACCCACGTCCATTTCCTCTCGCCGGAGACGGCGGTGTTGGAGGCGCAGGGGGAAGGGCTCAACCTGGTCAATCTCCTGGCGTCCCAGTGGGGCGACCTCTTCACCAACGTGGGCGACATCTCCGGCAATGCCGCGGGCGCCAGCCGCAACGATACCATTGTCTGGGTCGGGACGGAGAACCGGCAGCATCTGTTGGGCCACATCAGCCTCCTGGGGACGAAGGGCGCCCCCGTCTTCCCCATGTGCGCCAGCGGGGCCAGCGAGAGTTACCTGGGCGACCCGACCTGGATGAGCATGGGAGAGTGGGCCGATCTCTGCCGCGAGCGGGAAGGGATCGTCATCGCGCCTCACTTCCCCAACCCTCTATGCGAAATCGTGGCCGACATCATCCTGGGCAAAGTGGACGGCGCAGAGATTCGCGATTTTGGCGTGCCGGTGTTGGACACCTATGCTACGACGGAATGGTACCGCTTCCTGAACCTGGGCTACCGGCTGGCTGCGGTGGGCGGGACGGATAAGATGTCGGCAGGGATGCCAGTGGGAGGCGTGCGCACCTATGCTCACCTCGGCGACGAGGAGTTCACCTTTGCCAACTGGGGCAAGGCCGTGCGCGCCGGGCGCACCTTCACCACCAGCGGGCCGATTCTCTCGCTCCAGGTGGAGGGTCACACGATGGGCGACGAGATCAGGCTCCCCGCGGGCGGCGGGACGCTGGAAGTGGCAGCGCAGGCTCGCTCTATGCAGCCTTTCCACGAGTTGCAGGTGGTGGTGAACGGCCAGGTGGTGGCGCGCGAGGTGGCAGAGAAAGGGACAGGGGCGACGAGCCTGCGCACCAAAGTCCGCCTGGAGCGGAGCAGTTGGGTCGCGGCCCGCTGCCTCAGCCAACTCAAAGTGTGGCACGTCTGGCCGATCCACGTTGCGGCCCACACCTCCCCTGTGTACGTGAACGTCGGCGGGCAAGAGATGTTCAGCCCGTCGGACGCGACCTACATGCTGACGCTCTTGGATGGCGGGCTGGCGTGGCTGGATACCCTATCCATCGCCGCCGACGCCGAGCGGCAGGCGCGGGCGCGGAGCGTTTTTGAGACGGCGCGGGAAGCATTGCACCGCCGCCTGCACGCCCACGGCCATGCCCACGCGCATTAGTTGACATAAATCTCTGATGGGCCGGCTTCCCAGGGTGGGGGGGCGCGGTGGGGTGGGCGAAAGAAGATAATTGGGGCGAATATGGTGTAGAGACGGACCGGCGGGTCTTCTCTACGATCTCTGCTCGCGGGTGGGGGCGAATAAACGGAACTCCTATGGCCTCGCGTGACGGAAGC
>JADYZS010000503.1 GCA_020853075.1 Anaerolineae bacterium
CCTCCCTCTGAGGCGTTCACCGTCGGTTGAAACCGACGGCAACTAGGCTAGGAAGCCCGCTTTGCGGGCTTCCAACAAATGTTTAGCCGTCGGATTTTATCCGATGGCGGACTTTGACACAGCCCTATGCTACGACCGGGGGACCTGGTCTTCCTGGATATCCAGACGGTCTATATGGGCTATCAGACCTGCCACTACCGCACCTTAGGTGAAGTACACTGTACACCCCAGAGCCTGTGCCTGAGTCGGCGGCAGGTGTTCACTGGCGTCGTGGAGAAGCAATTTCCAATCGTATTGGTTGCCATAGAGAATTATGGTATAATCGCGCCATGTTCAAGAATATGCTGACGAAGGTTCTGGGTGACCCGAACGAAAAACAGGTAAAGCGTCTCCAGCCGTTGGTAAGTGAAATCAACGAATTAGAGCAGGAAATGCAGGCCCGCTCCGACGACGAACTGCGGGCACTGACGGAAGAATTCAAGACGCAAATCCGAGAGGTGACGGCGGAACCGCGCGCCAGACGAGATGAGATTCGTAAGGATTGGGAGGCAGAGACGGAGCAAGAGCGGCAGCAAGACCTGCGCCGCGCCCTGGGACAGGCAGAGAAGGAACTGCGTGCCGCGGAAGAGGCGGAACTGGAAGAGATTCTACCTTCCGCCTTCGCCGCCGTGCGCGAGGCCGCGCGCCGCACCATCGGCCTGCGCCACTATGACGTGCAACTGATCGGCGGCATGGTGCTACACCAGGGCAAAGTCGCCGAGATGAAAACGGGCGAAGGTAAGACTCTCGTTGCCACACTCCCCGTCTATCTCAATGCCCTGGTCGGGCGCGGGGTCCACATCATCACCGTCAACGACTATCTGGCGAAGCGCGATACCCAATGGATGGGCCCTATTTACCATCTTCTAGGTCTAAATGTGGGGGTCATCCAATCTGCCGCGGCTAACCCCGACCTGGGCTCCTTTCTATACGATCCAGACTACCAGGCCAACGATGATCGCTACCAACGTCTCCGCCCCATCCCCCGCCGCGAAGCCTACGCCGCTGACATCACCTACGGGACGAACAATGAATTCGGTTTTGACTACCTGCGAGATAACATGGTGTGGGATCTCTTGCAGCGAGCGCAGCGCGAGCTGCATTACGGCATCGTGGATGAGGTGGACAACGTCCTCATTGACGAAGCCCGCACGCCCCTCATCATCTCCGGCCAGGCCGATGACTCGTCCGACTCCTACCAGACCTTCGCCCGCTTGGTGCCGCGCCTCCGTCCTGAGGAAGATTACGCAGTAGATGAGAAGATGCGGGTTGCCACCCTCACCGAGGAGGGCACTGCTAAAATTGAATCGGCGTTGGGTATCAGCAACCTCTATTCGCCTGAGCATTTTGACCAGACGCCCTACCTGGACAATGCCCTGCGCGCCCACGTTCTTTATAAGAAAGACCGCGACTACATCGTCAAAGATGGCGAGGTCATCATCGTGGACGAGTTCACGGGCCGCCTGATGTATGGCCGCCGCTATTCCGAAGGGCTGCACCAGGCGATTGAAGCCAAAGAAGGCGTGCGTATCCAGCGGGAGAGCCTGACGCTGGCGACCATCACTTTTCAGAACTATTTCCGTATGTACCATAAACTGGCCGGTATGACGGGCACCGCGGCCACCGAGGCGGAAGAGTTCGGCAAGATTTACAACCTGGAAGTGGTCGCCATCCCCACCCACAAACCGATGGTTCGCCAGGATTATCCCGACCAGGTGTATAAGTCGCCGGAGGCCAAGTTCCGCGCCGTGGTGCATGAGCTAGAGGAACTGTACCGGCTGGGTCGCCCGGTGCTGGTGGGCACCATCGCTATTGAAACCTCCGAATATCTCTCCGGCCTGCTGGAACGCCGCGGTGTCGCGCATCAGGTCTTGAACGCCAAGCAGCACGAGAAAGAGGCGGGAGTCATTGCCCAGGCCGGACGCTCCGGAACCGTCACCATCGCTACGAATATGGCCGGGCGCGGCGTGGATATTCTCTTGGGCGGCAACCCGGAGGGCCTGGCGCGAGACAGGCTGCGGAAAGAGGGAATAGACTTAACCCTTATCCCGCAGGATGCGTGGAGCGACGCGCTCCTTAGCGCCGGGCGCGGCGAGGACCCCGCTCAGAAATACCCCGAACGCTGGGCGCAGGTGATCGCCGAGACGGCGGAGATGTGCCGCCGCGACCGGGAAAAGGTACTCTCGCTGGGCGGTTTGCACATCCTGGGCACCGAACGCCACGAAGCTCGGCGCATTGACAACCAGTTGCGTGGCCGCGCGGGGCGCCAGGGCGACCCCGGCTCCTCTCGTTTCTATCTGTCGTTGGGCGATGACCTGATGCGCCGCTTCGGTGGTGAGAACGTCGCCCGCCTGATGGAACGTCTGGGCGTGGAGGACGACGTTCCTATTGAGCACAGCCTGGTCAGCAAGGCCATTGAGAACGCCCAGGTCAAGGTTGAGGGCTACAACTTTGATATCCGCAAGCACGTTTTGGAATATGATAACGTCGTCAATAAACAGCGCGAGGTGATTTACGAGCAACGTCGCCGCATCCTGGGCGAGCCCACGTTGAAACCGACGATCTTGGAGATGGCCGGCCGGGAATTGAAAACCCTGGTGCAGACCTTCGCGGGCAGCGCGTATAGAGA
>JADYZS010000504.1 GCA_020853075.1 Anaerolineae bacterium
AGCCCGCGCCGCCATCCCCCCCCGCAGCCGTGCCACGAACTCGCTCGCGACCTGTGCCGGGTCCCCGGCATCGTTCACCCGTTTGACCAGCGCGCTTCCCACCACCACGCCGTCGGCCAGCCGGCCCACCTCTGCGGCCTGCTGCGGCGTGGAGATGCCGAAGCCAACGATGAGGTAGGGGCGATTCGCGCCGTCTCTTTGTTGTATGGCCGCGCGCACGCGAGCGAGGAAGTCGGCCAGGCCGGGCGGCAGCGCGGCTCGCGCGCCAGTGATGCCGGTGACCGAGACGCAATAGACGAAACCGGTCGTGCGATTCACCACCAGGCGGATGCGCTCCGGCGTGCTGGTCGGCGCGAGGAGATAGACCAACGCCAGCCCTTGCGCCGCGCAGAAACCCTCTAATGCGCCTCCTTCCTCCGGCGGGAGGTCGGGCACGATAAGGCCGTCGGCCCCCACTGTCGCTGCCTCGCGGCAGAAACGCTCCAACCCGTAGGCCAGGAGCGGATTGTAGTAGCCCATGAAGACGAGGGGAATAGTCACGCCGCGCGCCCGCAGCGTGTGCACTGTTTCCAAACAGCCGGCCACGGTCATCCCTTGCGCCAGCGCCCTCTGCGTCGCCATCTGGATCACCGGCCCATCGGCCAGCGGGTCGGAGAAGGGGATGCCGAGTTCCATCAGGTCGGCACCCGCGTGCTCCACGGCTGGGATGAGGTCTAACATGGCCGCCGGGCTGGGGTGGCCGATGGCAAGGTAGGGAGCCAGGGCCGCGCGGCCCTGGCGGCGGGCGCGGGCAAAAGCCTCTCGGATACGTTGGCTGCCTGTCATAATCCCATGCTCCGGTTCACCGTCTCCAGATCCTTATCCCCGCGGCCCGACAGATTCACCAGGATGACGCCGCCCGCGCCGACCTCGCGCGCCACCTTGACCGCGTGGCTCACCGCGTGGGCCGACTCTAGCGCGGGGATGATCCCCTCCAACCGGCAGAGGAGGCGGAACCCCTCTAACGCCTCGTCGTCGGTGGCGTAAGTATATTCGGCGCGGCCCCGGTCGCGCAGGTAGGCATGTTCTGGTCCGACGCTGGCGTAGTCCAGCCCGGCAGAGACAGAATGGGTGGCGGCGATCTGGCCGTCGGCATCTTGCAGCACGTAGGAGTAGGTGCCGTGCAGCACGCCCACGCGCCCCAGCACCGGGTCGGCGAAGCGCGCCGCGTGCTGCCCGCTGGCGATGCCGTGCCCGCCCGCCTCTACACCGATCAGGCGCACCGGATCGTCCAGAAAAGCGTGGAAGAGGCCGATAGCGTTGGAGCCGCCGCCCACGCAGGCGACGCAGGCATCGGGGAGGCGGCCCACCTGCGAGAGCATCTGCCCCCGCGCCTCGCGCCCGATGATGGCCTGGAAGTCGCGCACGAGCACAGGGTACGGATGTGGGCCCAGCGCGGAACCCAGGAGATAGTACGTTGTGCCCACGTTCGTTACCCAATCGCGCAGCGCCTCATTGATGGCATCTTTCAGCGTGCGGCTCCCCGCGTCCACCGGGCGCACCTCCGCGCCCAGGAGCCGCATACGGAAGACGTTGGGAGCCTGGCGGGCCATATCTTCCGTGCCCATATAGACCTGACATTCCAGGCCCAGGAGAGCGGCGGCGGTGGCCGTGGCGACGCCGTGCTGCCCCGCGCCCGTCTCGGCGATGACGCGGCGCTTGCCCATGCGCTGCGCCAGGAGCGCCTGCCCCAAGGCGTTGTTGATCTTGTGCGCGCCGGAGTGGGCCAGGTCCTCCCGTTTGAGGAAGATGCGCGCGCCGCCCGCGTATTCCGTCAGCCGCGCCGCGTAACTGATGGGCGTAGGGCGGCCCACGTAGGTATGCAGGAGGTTGCCCAACCGCGCCTGAAACGCCGGGTCGGCGCGCGCGTTCAGATAGGCCGATTCTAGCTCATCCAGCGCGGGCACCAGCGTCTCTGGCACGAAGCGCCCGCCGTAAGGCCCGAAGCGCCCCCGCTCGTCGGGCCATTCCCCACTTTCTGGCATCTTATCTCCGTTTCTCCAGCCACGTCTGAATAGATGGCGCGTGTGCGCGGTAATGGTCGTAAGTATTGTCCGCCAACACCTGCCAGGGCTTCCATTCGGCAGGCATCTCGGCAAAGCGGCTCGCGTCGTTGAGGTCCTCGTCGGTCAAGGCTTCTATCAGGGGCAGTAGTTGCCGATAGACTTCCCGCGCCTCCGCGAGGACGTCGGCGAGTGGGCGGTACTGGTTCTCCTGGAAGATCACCGCGTTGCGCTGCTCCTGGCGCACGTTCCACAGGTCAGACCCGCGCAAGGCGCGCTGGCGCAGCACCCCGACCATCTCCCGCTCAAACCAGGCGACGTGCGCGATGACATCCTTGACCGACCACTCCCCGGCTACGCCCTGCTCGGTCAGGCGCGCCTTATCCACCTGCGCGAGCAGCGCCTCCCAGCGGGCGCGTTCCGTCTGCAGGTTATCCAGGAATTGCGCCTTGTTCATGTCAGCAGCCATGCGACCTCCTGTGCGTTTCGCTCCCTGGATGAATCGCCGTATTTTATCGTGATCCTTGATCCCCGGTGCGGACTCCACGCCGCTTGCCACGTCCACCCCCCAGGGCCGCGCCTGGCGCACCGCGTCGGCCACGTTCTCCGGCGTCAACCCGCCCGCCAGCAGGAGGCGATAGCGAGAAGCCAGGCGCGCGGCCAACATCCAGTCGCTTTGCTGCCCCGTGCCGCCGTATTGTCCAGCACGGTAAGCATCCACCAGGAGCGCGGGCGCGGCATCATCCGTAGAGTCCAACCGCGCGTAGGCGGCAGCCCCGGCCTCCGCTTCCTCGGCGGAGCGAGGGCGGATGGACTTGAAGGCACGCGGCGATAGGGCGCGCGCGAAATCTGGCGCTTCGTCGCCACTTAACTGGACATAATCCAGGTGGCAGATTCCCGTAATCCTCTGCACCGTCGCCAACTCCGCATTCACAAAGACACCCACATGGCAGGCCGTCTGCGGAAGGGCGGCGATGATCTCCGCCGCGCGCTCCGGCGAAATGTAGCGCGGACTTGCAGGATAGAAGTTGAAGCCCAGCAAGTCGGCCCCCGCGTCCAGCGCGGCCTGCGCGTCCGCCAGGCGGGTGAGGCCGCAGATCTTCACCCGCACGACCCTACTGCTCACTATTTTACTCCCAAGGCCATCAGCACGCCGGTAATCAGCGGAGCCAGGGCGAGCGCGGGGAGGAAGTTGGCGACCCGCACCCGTTTGAGATCTAGCAATAGAAGGCTGATACCGAGCATCAACACGCCCCCTGCCGCCGTCATTTCAATGATCGCAGGCGCGTCGCGGGTCACACCGCCGAGGCTGCTGCTGAAGCCCATTGTCGCCAGGCTCAACCCGCCCTGATAGACGAGGATGGTCAGGCCCGCGAGAACGACGCCAGGGCCGAGGGTGGCGGCGAAGGCGATGGCCGCGAAGCCGTCCAACATGGACTTGATCGCCAGGAGTGTGTAATCGCCGGTCAGCCCGTCCTGGATAGAGCCGACGATGGTGAGCGGGCCGACGCAAAAGACCAGGCTGGCGGTGACGAAGGCGCGCGTGATGGAGCGGCTTCCTGCTGCCGCGTTGGCCGCGCCGCTGAAGCGCCGTTCCAGCCAGTGGCCCAACGCTTCCAGGCGGTCTTCAATCCCCCACCACTCGCCCAGGATGCCGCCCAGGAGGATGCTGAACATCAGGATGAGGACGTTGCGCGTCTGCAGGGCGGCCTGCATGCCGACGACGGCGACGACGAGGCCCAGGCCGTTTATGACAATCTGGCGGGTGCGCTCCGGCAGGCGATTGCCAGCGAGGATGCCGATGGCGCTGCCGATGAGCACGGCGACGATGTTGAGGATGGTTCCCAGCACGGTGTTCGCTCCTGGGTGTAGTAGCTAAATCAACTCTCTGACCTTCGCGGCCACGTCCTTCGCGCGCACCAGCGCCTCGCCCACCAGGATGGCGTCCGCGCCCATCGCGGCGACGCGCGCCACGTCGCCCGCGTCGTGGATGCCGCTCTCGCTCACCAGGATCACCTCCGGCGGGACAAGAGGGCGCAGGCGCGCGGTCGTTTCCAGGTTCACCGAGAAGTCGCGCAGGTCGCGATTGTTCACGCCGACGATCTGCGCGCCTGCGGCCAGCGCGCGCCTCACCTCGGCCTCGTCGTGCACCTCCACCAGCGCGGCCATCCCCCAGCGCGTCGCCTCGGCCAGCAATCTCTTCAGGTCGGCGTCGCCCAACACGGCGACGATGAGGAGGAGCGCATCCGCGCCCGCGGCCCGCGCCTCCACCACCTGGTAAGGGTCAAAGATGAAATCCTTGCGCAGCACTGGCAAAGACACGGCCTGCCGCACCGCGGCCAGGTGATCCAGGTTGCCCTGGAAGAAGCGCGCGTCGGTGAGGACGGAGATGGCCGCCGCGCCGCCCGCGGCGTAGGCCGTCGCCAGGCGTACGGCGTCAAAGTCGCGAGCCAGGAGCCCTTTGGACGGGCTGGCGCGCTTCACCTCGGCGATGAGGCGCGGGCGGCCCTCCGCGCGGCGGCGCAGGGCCGCGGCGAAATCTCTCGGCGGCGGCTCCAGCGCGGCCCGCGCCCGCAGCGTGGCGACTGGCACTTCTCGCTTTTGCCTGGGGACCTCCTGCCGCTTCCAGGCCATGATCTGGTCAAGGTACATGGTTGACTGCTCGAAAGAAGTACGTATTACAGGCCCCCACCCTGCCCTCCCCCGCTTCGCGGGGGAGGGCAGGGTGGGGGCCTCGCGCCGGTTCTCTTGGTTTTTGATATTCTCTGCGCTCTCAGCGTTCTCCGCGGTTATGTCTGTCCGCAGTCACGGAGCACCAAAACTGTTACTATGCGCCACCAGCGCGTCCAGTTTCGCCAGGGCGCGCCCGGAGTCCAGCGCCGCCCGCGCCTCTTCCAGGCCCGCGGCCAGGTCGCCACATTCGGCGCTGAGCGCGGCGGCGGCGTTCAGCAGGACGACGTCGCGCTTGGGGCCGCGCTCCTCACTGATCAGGATGCGCCGCGTCAAGACCGCGTTCTCCTCCGGCGTGCCGCCTGCCAGGTCGCTGAGACGGGCACGCGGGATACCGAAATCCAGTGGGTCTAGCGTGAAGGTGCGCACCCGGCCCTCGTGTAGATGGGTGACCCGGTTGGCCCCCGTGGTGGAGAGTTCGTCTATGCCGTCGGCGCCGTGTACGATGTAGGCTGCAACCGTCCCCATCTGGGCCAGCGCGTGGGCCAGCGGCTCGGTCAGCGAGGGGTCATAGACACCGATGAGTTGGCAGCGCGCGCCCGCCGGATTCGTCAACGGCCCCAAGAGGTTGAAGATGGTGCGCATCCCCAGTTCGCGCCGGGGGCCGATGGCGTGCTTCATGGCGGGATGGAACATGGGCGCGAAGAGGAAGCCGATGCCCACCTCGTCTATGCACGAGGCTACCTGTTCCGCGTTCAGACTGAGGTTGACGCCCAGGGCCTGTAGCAGGTCGGCGCTGCCACAGCGGCTGGAGACGGAGCGGTTGCCGTGCTTGGCGACGGCGACGCCGTGCCCTGCGGCGACGAAGGCCGCCGTCGTGGAGATATTAAACGTGCCGGAGCGGTCACCGCCCGTGCCGGCAGTATCCACCAGGTGGTTGCGGTTCGGGCGCACAGGCGTGGCCGAGCGGCGCATCGCCCGCGCACAGCCGGTCACCTCGGCCACCGTCTCGCCTTTCATGCGCAGCGCGGTGAGGAACGCGCCGATCTGCGCGGGCGTCGCCTCGCCCTGCATGATCTCGGTCATCGTCGCCTCGGCCTCGTTCTCGGTCAGGTCGTGACGTTCTACCAGTTTCGCAATCGCTTCCCTAATCATTTTAGACTCCCATTTCCCACATCCAGGAAATTCCGCAGCAGTTGCTTGCCGTGTTGAGTCAGGATAGATTCAGGATGGAACTGCACGCCAATCGTCGGGTAGCGGCGATGGCGCAATGCCATGATCTCTCCCTCCGAGGTGAAGGCTACCATCTCCAGTTCCGGCGGCAGCGGTTCATAGACGATCAGAGAATGGTAGCGGGTGGCCTCAAAGGGGCTCGGCAGGCCGTTGAAGATGCCTTTGCCCGTGTGGTAGATGAGGGAGGTCTTGCCGTGCATCAGGCGCGGGGCACGATCCACCTTTCCGCCGAAGACGTGGCCGATGCACTGGTGGCCCAGGCAGACTCCCAGGATCGGCGTGGTAGGCGCGAAGCAGCGAACGGCCTCATTGCTGATGCCCCCATCCTCCGGCGTGCCCGGCCCCGGTGAGATGACGATGTGGCTGGGGCGTAATGCCTCCATCTCTGCCAGCGTCACCCGGTCGTTGCGGAAGACTACCATCTCCGCGCCCAACTCACCCAGGTATTGTACTAAGTTGTAAGTGAACGAATCATAGTTATCTATGACGACAATGGGCATATTCTCTTCTCCTTTCCCAGAATCAACCGGCCACGACCTTCTCCAACTTCTTCCGCCGGTCCTCCGCCTTGCGGCTGATGCGGTTCCAGACGCCAGTCAGACCCATCGCCTTCTTCGCCATGCTCAACGTCTCCTGGGCTACCTGGCGGGTGCGCAGCGTACCCTCGTAGATGACCTCGTCCACGAAGCCGCTTTGCTCCTCAAGGGCCGCGCGCCGCGCGCGGATGGGATCCAGGAAAGCATTGAGGGCGCGGGCCAGCTTCTCCTTCACCTCCACGTCGCCCACCTTGCCCTTGCGATAACGCTCTTTCAGGTCGTGGATCTCGTCTTTATCAGCGTTGAAAACGTCGTGATAGACGAAGACCGGGTTACCCCGCACCTGGCCGGGGATGTCGGCCCGGATGCGGTTGGGGTCGGTGTACATGC
>JADYZS010000505.1 GCA_020853075.1 Anaerolineae bacterium
CAAATTACCGTCAAGGCTAGGGTCTCGGTGACTTTTGAGATAGAGTAGATTCCATGTTGGGGGAGAGGATGCGTAAACTGTTGGTGGCAACCCGCAATCGTGGTAAGGTGCGGGAATATCAGGAGTTGCTGCGCGGGTTGCTCTTGGAACTGACCTGGCTAGACGCGGAAGGGATCTCGCTGGAGCCGGAGGAGACGGGCACGACCTGCGCCGAGAACGCCGTTCTAAAGGCGCAGGCTTACGCAGCAGCCAGCGGTCTCCTCACCTGGGCCGATGACTCGGCCTTGGAGGTGGACACCTTGGGCGGCGCGCCGGGCGTGCACTCGTCGCGCTACGCGGGCGCGGGGGCCAGCGATGATGACCGCTATCGTCTTCTTTTGCGCAACCTGGAGGGCGTTCCCTGGGAGAAGCGAACGGCGCGCTTCCGCTGCGTGGTTGCCATCGTGGAGCCGGGGGGCGCGCTGCGCACGGCGGAAGGAACCTACGAGGGAATCGTCGCCTTCTCGCCGCGCGGCGACAATGGGTTCGGTTACGACCCGGTTTTCTATCTTCCCGACCGGCAGTGCACGATGGCCGAGTTAGCACCTGCGGTGAAGAACCAGATCAGCCACCGGGCGCGGGCGGCGCGCGCCGCACGGGACATCCTGGTGGAGATGCTTGGCGACCGCGAGTGAGAGAGGCCGCGCTTGCCCCGCATTGTGCGTTGATTATCAGCAAGGTAGCCGTCACGAAACCGACGCAAGAAGAGTTTTTTCAGCGTATAGAAATAGTAGGATAGGCGTCCAGTACGGCAGACCGGGTTGTGGTATTATGAGGATGAGAGATGCGAACGTCTCTCCTTCTCCTCCTTTTGACGAGTGCCGGGGGTTGGGCCGCCCCCGGCACTCACGCGTCTCAATGATAAACACCCAACGAGACCCGCAAACAGAGGAGGGTATCTAGCCAGGTGTTGTAGCGCGGCTCCGTCCGCCGTAAGAACGCAGCGGCACGCTCCAATTCTCCCGTTGCTATCTCCGGCTTCCCCGCCACCCGCGCCCGGTTTACCTTGACGATGAATTGCAGCAGGCGGGCATGATGTAATAACAAATCCAGCGAGAGACGGCGCACCTTGTCCGCGCAGGAACGCCGACGTGAGGCGATTTCGGCGAGAGCCGTCGCCAGGAAAGCCGCACACGCGGCCAACTTCTCCTCAGTCGCGTTGGAAAATGGGAGCGTGCGCTGGTGCGGGTCTCCTGTATCGTCCAGGAACGATTCCACGCGCGCCAGATATTCCTTGGCGAAGGCCGCATCCTCCCCGTAGGCTGCCTCCAGGTATCGTCCGCGCACCTCGTCCCACGCTACATCCGGGTTCCAGAGCGACTCTGCCAGCGTCGCCATCGCCAGCCCTGAAGGGTAAAAGGCACGGAACGGCTGGCAACTGATGAGACCGTTGAGTCTGGCGGCCTTGAGATGTTGCAAGTCCTCGTGAATGACGCGGGCTATCGCCGTATCGGTCAGTTGCTGCCAGACGGCCCACATCAGGTGATAGTCAAAGTCAAAGCTATCCCCACTGAAGGCTTGCCGCCAACCGCGCAACGTTCTGAGATAGAACGCGTTGTGCCGGGAGACGGCGAACTGATTGAGCGGCGGGCGCGGCCATTCCTGTCCGTCGTCGCACACCGCGTCGGCCAGCCCGTGGCCGAAGCAGCGATGGATGGGCGCGAACATCAGGATCGCGTTGCCATACCGTTCGTCAATCTTTACCTGCTCCGGCGGCCACAGCAACTCAATGTAGCAGAGAAAGACGAAGCGCATCTTGGGCGCGCGCCAGTGGAGCGCCTCCGAGAGCGCGTTGATGATTTTGGCGTACCAATCGGAGATGGTGAGGGCGCGACAGTCGCCGCACTCGCATTTATTGTTGGTCGCATCGGAAAGCCAGACGTGCACCACGTCCAGTTCCGGGTGTGCTTCGGCGTAGCGGACGATGTTCTCCACAAAGGCATTGAAGGCGGGCCGGTGGCTGTAGCAGAGTTCGGTGTTGATGGGGATGTCCTGGTACAGTCTGCGCTTGCCGTTCACCTGGGCCAGCCAGCGCACGTACTCCGGCCTGACCTCCTCGTTACCGGCCTTGACCCAGCCCGAACGCGGCATGCCGAAGGCCGCGCTCGTCCAGCCGTGACCCACCCGGTGAAAGACCAGCCCGCGCCGCTTCAGGGCGGCGATCACCCGATCATCCAGGGCCGCTGCCTCATCGTCTGTGAGCGCATGGCCGGCATACTGGGGGTTGTAGGCTCGCTCGTACCACTGGTTGTAGAAGAAGCGGCTGGTGAGGAATTGCAGGAAGACGGTGTTCAGCCGTTTCTTGGCGCACCAGTCCACCATGCCGAGGGCGTGGGCCAGCGACGGCGCGCCTTCAATGCAGACCCCGCGATGCCGGTAGCGCGGTTCTTCAACGATGGGGGCATCCGGCAAGATGGCGTGTTTAAGGTTCGGGATGACCTCGCCATCGCGCCCAGGGCGGATGAAGCGCACGCCTTGCCCTTCCAGGAAGGCATAGACGCCGAAGAGGACGCTGCGGGCGTTGCGTCCGGCGATAATGAGGCCATCCTGAGCCTGCCAGATGGCGTAGCCGTCGTCCCACGGCGCGGGGGTCAGGGCTCCGTCCGGCGGTGCGGGGAGCCGGTTGCAGAGGCCCAACCAGAGTGTTCCGGTTGCCGCGGTGACTTTGTTGACGCTGCGCACGTCCCAGCGCTCGCCGGTGAGCCGGCGGACGTAGCGGGCCAGTTCGCGCCCGGCATAGGCCAATACAGCATCGGCGTCGGGCGTGCCCGAACGCAGCCAGCGCACGTGAGAGATAGCCACCTTGTACCTCCCGTCCCGCAATATCTAACCGCAGAG
>JADYZS010000506.1 GCA_020853075.1 Anaerolineae bacterium
CCCGCCGCCACGAATGAGCCGAGGACACCGTTGATGAAGCGGGGACTTGAGTCGCTGCCAAAGGTCTTGGCTAACTCTACTGCTTCGTTGATCACCACCTTCACTGGCGCATCGCCGCCTCCGGCCAACTCAAAGAGGGCGATGCGTAGAAGGTTGCGGTCAATGATCGCCATCTGCTCCACGGGCCATTCTGGGGCATAGCGTGTGATCCAGGCATCCAACGTGGCTTTGTGGCGAATGATGCCGGCGACCAGCCTGCGGGCGAAAGCCTCGCCCTCGGCCGGCAATGGCTCATCCAGGAGCCGCTGTTCCAGGACTTGTCCGATGGGATGCGCCACGGCATCGGTCTCAAACAGGGCCTGGAGCGCCAGGGCGCGCGCGTGACGGCGCATCTTCATGGCGGATTCCCTGCGAAGACCACGTCTTCAATGTGTACGTTCACCGCGCTCACCCCCAGGCCAACCATGTGGCTGATCGCGCGGGTGATCTCGTTCTGCAAGGTTTGCCCCAGTTGCAGCAGGTTTTCGTCGGCCTTCGCCACCAGATAGAGGTCCACTGCGATGGTCTCTTCCCCGATGGTGATGCGAAGGCCCTCGCCCACAGCCACCCGACCCAAGAGACGGCTCATGCCGTTGGGCGTGCGACCAGAGAGGCGCACCACGCCCGGCTGCGAGAGGGTCGTCTGCCTGACAATGGTGGTAAGAACTTCCGGAGCGATGGTAACCTTACCGATTATCTCGTCCACGGAGTACCTGCCTCAACCGCTTTCACTGCATGACCAGGCCGCCGTCCACGCTCAACACCTGTCCGGTGATGAAGGAGGCCGCATCAGAGGCAAGGAAGGCTACCGCCTCGGCGACATCTTCGCAGGTCCCCAGGCGGCCCAACGGCGTGGCTTTGATGGCAGCTTCGCGCGCGCTTTCGGGCAAGACGTTGGTCAACGCAGTGGGGATGAAACCCGGCGCCACCGCGTTTACGCTGATGCCGCGCGGCCCCAGTTCCTTCGCCAACGATTTGGTGAAGCCGATGATCCCGGCCTTTGACGCCGCATAGTTGGCCTGACCGGCCTGGCCGGCCAGCCCTACAACAGAGGTCATGTTGATAATACGCCCATAGCGCGCCTTGATCATCGGGCGGCTCGCGGCTTTGCAGCAATTGAAGGTGGACTTCAGGTTGGTATCAAGTACCAGGTCCCAGTCTTCTTCCTTCATCATCATCAAGAGCATGTCGCGCGTCGTCCCCGCGTTGTTCACGAGGATATCAAGGCGGCCCCAGGTATCCAACGTGACCTTGACTAGCTCCTGGGCTGCGGCCAACCGGCTGACGTCGGCCTGAACGACGAGGGCCGTGCCTCCGGCATTGAGAATGGCTGCTGCTGTTTCCTCGGCACTGGCGGCGCTGTCCCGGTGGTTGACCACGACCTTCGCGCCCTCCGCGGCTAACTTGATAGCAACCGCCCTGCCGATGCCTCGCGAACTGCCGGTCACGATGGCGACCCGATCCTGAAGCCCCATGCGCCTCCGTGTGTGTCTAACATCTTTCCAAGCCCCTACCCAGGCCCTCTCCCGTTTCATGGGGGACGGCCTGGGTGGGGAGCAAGTCATAGACCAGAGACTTTGTTATCAAGCAAGTTCCGTCTTAACCGCTGCGATACTGGCCGCGTCACCCACGTTGGCTGTGCGCGCCGCGGGCGCGATGCGTTTGACCAGTCCCGTGAGCACGGTGCCGGGTCCCACTTCCACGAAGGTCGCGACCCCTTGAGAAGCCATCCGCCCCACCGATTCAGTCCAGCGCACTGGCGAGATGAGTTGCAAAACCAGTTCCTCCCGGATCGCCGCCACCCCATCCAGCGGGCAGGCCCGGACGTTGCTCACCACCGGGATCGTGGGGAGTTGCATCGGTGTCGCCTCCACCCCACGCCGGAAGTCGTCCAACGCGCTCTGCATCAAGGGCGAGTGCGCGGCAATACTGACGGCCAGGGGGATAACCCGCTTGGCGCCAGCGGCTTTTGCCAGTTCGCCTGCCCGTTCCAGCGCGGTCCGGTCTCCGGAGATGACGATTTGGCCGGGCGCGTTATCGTTGGCGACCTGCACCACGCGTCCGGTTTCCTGGCTGGCTTGTGCGCAGGCGGCTTCCAGCAGGGTGCGCTCTAAGCCTAGGACCGCGGCCATGCCGCCGGGTTGCGCCTCGCCTGCGCGTTTCATCAGGCGACCGCGTTCTCGCACCAGGCGCAGACCGTCGGCAAGGCTCAACGCGCCCGCAGCACAAAGCGCGCTATATTCGCCCATGCTGTGCCCGGCAACGAAACGCGGTTGCGGGACGTTGCCCATGGCCTCCCAGGCGCGCAGGGCGGCAATGCTGGCGGCCAGGATGGCGGGCTGGGCATTGATCGTGTCGGTCAATACCTCAGCCGGACCCTCAAAGCACAGGCGGCTCAAAGGAAAGCCGAGAACCCCATCCGTTTCCGCGAAGACGGCAGCCGCCGCCGGATGCTGCGCCGCGAGATCTCGTCCCATCCCTACGGTCTGGGACCCCTGGCCGGGGAATAAGAAAGCGACTTCACTCATCGCCAAGAGCGCTTGTCTCCAAGAGATAACAAGCGGGGGAGCCGGGGGACCTTGCCCCCAAATCCCCCGCGAGGTTGCCCTGGAACAGTCCTAGATGAATCGCTGCCGGATGTATAAGGCGTTCTAGGGGGCCTTCTTGGTCTCTATCTCTATGATCTCTTCGCCCTTGTAATAGCCGCACTCTGGGCACACTCTATGAGCAGGCCGCATCTTGTGGCAATGGGGGCAAGAGATGAGTTTCATGGCCGACAGCGCTTGATGAGAACGGCGGCGGGCGCTCCGGCCTTTGGATAATCTGCGTTTTGGTAGCGGTGGCACGTTCGGGTTACTCCCTTCCGAAAAACATTGGTGAAGCGACAATCCAACCCGGTTGTGCCGGGAGGATAATCTTCAACATGGTACTAGAGCAGTTCTTTCAATAGAGACCAACGGGGATCGCTCTCCCGCTCGGCGCAATCACATGGGCCCTCATTCCAGTTCTGGCCGCACACCGGGCACAACCCCTTGCACTCTGGCCGGCAGAGAGGATGCATCGGCAATAGGATGAAAAGCCCCTGCCGGACAACCTCGGTCAGGTCCAGAATGTGGTGGGCATCAATCCAAAGAGCCCGATCCTCTTCCTCCATAGCCAGTCTGCGGCCTGTCAGCACGTCTATGGTAGGGCGATATTCCTCTTCTATTTCCAATTCCAGCCGGGCCGTCAAAGGTTCCTGGCAGCGGCTGCAAGCCAATCCTACCTCCGTGGAGAGATCCCCTTCCACCAGGACACCTGATTGGGTACGCAGGAATCGCACCTCTCCCGTGAGAGGCCGGATTACCGGCAATTCCGGATCCAGGTCCGCGATGTCGGCGTGCACCGGGTAAGAGCGAGTGGAGCCGATAGGTTCTTTAAGGAGCTGCGCGACGTTGTATTGCATGGCCTGCATCCTGGCCCTGATGTAAATAGGCAGAAAGGCTGACCCAGTCTCCCTGCCCAGAGCCTCAACGCGCTACATTATATGACAGGCCGCTCCAAGTGTCAAACGCGCGAGGGCGCGCCCTTGTCTTGAATTCCTTTTGTCCCATCTGACGTGCCAGCAGTCGCAGGCATGTCGCTGGCAATCCCTTTGCTGTCCGGCGACGGCCCCGATGGGGTGAGCCGTTGCAGGCCGTTGTTTATCTGTTTTTGCAGTCTCGCCAGTTCGTCCGCCAGGCCGCGCAACACCTGCACCGTATATTCCTTCGCGCCGGCCTCCATTTCTTTGGCTTCCTGTTGGGCCTGAGCCACGATGGCTTCCGCACGGCGCTCGGCGGCGCGAATCATCTCCCTGTCTTCCACAGTCAAAGAGGCTTGTTCGCGAGCCACGGCGAGGATGCGTTGGCTTTCTTCTTGGGCTTGAGCCACCAGCCGGTCGCGCTCCGACATGGCGCGCTTGGCCTGCCGGATTTCCTCCGGTATTGCCATGCGCATCTGATCCAGGAGGCGCAGACACTCTTGTTCGTGCACCAGCAGGCTGGAGGTAAATGGAACCCGCCAACTGCGGTTTAGCAAGGCTTCCAATTGATCTACGAGCTGTAGGATTTCTATGGGTATCACCTCCTTAGCAGGGGACAATCCCTTGCCCCGGCTGGCAGCCTCTAGGATAGGCTCAATCACGCGTGATCATCATAGGCGCGACCCTCGTCGCCGGATCATCCTTGCCCTGGAGACGCTGGTGGACCATCTTCTGGACGAAAGGCGTCGTCATGCCGCTGATGTCTCCGCCTAAGGCAGCCACTTCCTTTAGAATGCTGGCGCTGAGGAACGCGTTTTGCAGGCTCGTCATCAAGCAAACGAATTCAATCTCCGGAGCCAGGGTTTTGTTCGTCAGAGCCATCTGAAACTCAAACTCAAAGTCGGAGATCACACGCAGGCCGCGCACAATCGCGGTGGCGTGTTGCTCCCGTGCAAACTCCACCGTCAGGCTGCGATAGGGAAGGACTTGCACGTTGGCATGACCCTGCAAGGCATCGCGGCACATGGCGACCCGTTCCTCGGTGGAGAATAGGAGCGACTTTGCTGGCCGGTCATAGACACCGACGATGACCTGATCAAAGAGCGACGCCGCGCGCGCGGCAATGTCAATGTGTCCGTAATGCACCGGATCAAACGTACCCGGATAGATGGCGATGGTCATGATTAACTCAGTTCTCCTCGTCCTTGCCAGAATTCGGCGACCTTGCGGGCCAGGGGTTGGTGCTCCGGGAGCATCAGTTCGGGGTCTTGGGCGAAGAGGGTCTGCGCTTCTTGACGGGCTAACTCCAACGTGCGGATGTCGCTCAGTTTAGCCCAGCGCAGTTCCGGTAGCCCGCTTTGCCGTGTCCCGAAGAAGTCGCCGGGGCCGCGTAACTCCAGGTCCTTCTCGGCGACGATAAAACCATCTTGCGTCTGCTCCAACACCTTTAATTGTTCAACCTTCTCGCCTGTCGCCGCTTCCGACACCAAGATACAATAGGAAGGGTGTTCTCCACGCCCCACGCGGCCACGGAACTGGTGTAATTGGGCCAGGCCGAAGCGCTCTGCGCCTTCCACCAACATCACCGTCGCATTGGGAACGTCAATCCCTACTTCTACCACCGCGGTGGAGACGAGAATATGGAGTTCGCCCCGGTTGAACGCCTGCATCACCTCGTCTTTCTCGTTGCCCTTCATGCGACCATGCAGAAGCCCCAACTTCAGGTCAGGGAATATCTCCTGTTGCAGCCGCTTGTGCTCCTCAACGGCGGCCTTCACGTCTAGCGTCTCGGACTCCTCAATAAGAGGGCATACGATGAAAGCCTGGCGTCCCTGCTCTACCTGGCGGCGCACGAAGGAATAGGCCCTCTCTCGCTCTTGGGGCTTGAGCCAACGGGTCATGATAGGCTGGCGACCCGGCGGCATCTCGTCCAATACCGAGAGATCAAGGTCGCCATAGAGGGTCAAGGCCAGGGTGCGGGGGATCGGTGTCGCGCTCATCGCCAACAGGTGGGGCGTGTAGCCTTTCTGGCGCAGCGCGGACCGCTGCTCTACGCCAAAGCGATGTTGCTCGTCCACCACGGCCAGGGCCAGATCGTGGAAGGTCACGTCCTGTTGGATGAGCGCATGAGTGCCGACGATGAGGTTCACCGCGCCTGCGGCAATGGCCTCGCGAGTCTCTGCCTTCTCTCCTCCCCGCAGATTGCCCGTGAGGAGGGCCACGTGCAACTCCGGCATCTTGCTCCTGCCATTGCTGCCGCTGTCGGGGTCGGCGGCAGAGAGAGAAGCGAACAACCTGGTCAGGTTGCGATGGTGCTGCTCCGCCAGGATCTGGGTTGGGGCCATGAGCGCGGCCTGCGCGCCATCGCGGGCTGCCAGCCACATGGCTGCCACGGCAACGACGGTCTTGCCGGAACCTACGTCGCCCTGCAAGAGCCTGCTCATCGGTTCCCGTCGCACCAAATCAATGGTAATCTCGCCTAACACGCGCTCCTGAGCCTTCGTCAATTGGAAGGGGAGAGCGCTGCGAAATTCATCTAGCCAACCGGCGGGAATTTCCAGGGGGCGCCCGGTCTGGGCTCGCCATTTCTGTCGCTGTCGCAGTGCGCCCAGTTGGATGATAAGGAACTCATCAAAGGCCAGCCGTCGTTGGGCCGCCTCCAGGAGTTCGTGATTATCAGGAAAGTGAACCTGGGTCAGCGCTTTCGGCAAGGAGAGGAGGCCCGCGCGCTGGCAGATAGACTCCGGGAGATGGTCAGGGACGCGCGGTCCCCAGGCATCTACCGCCTGCTTGATGATCTTGCGCAGCCAGGTTGCGTTCAAGCCTTCGGTGAGAGGATATACGGGCACGATGCGCCCGGTGCTGAGAACTTCTTTATCCACGGGTTCCCAGGCAGGCGAGCGCATAACCAACCGCCCCAGGTAACTATCCACCTTACCGCTGAGCCGGTACGTCTGGCCTGTGCGCAACCGTTCGGCAATCCATTCCTGGTTGAACCAGGTGACTTGTATCGTGCCGGTGCTGTCGGAGAAGATGGCGTCTATAATGCGCAGATTGTCCCGTACGCGCCGCGTCTTGACACTCCACAGATTGACAACAATGGTGACTTCTTCTCCATAATCCAGTTGGCCGATAGTTTTCAGCGCGCTGAAGTCGTCGTAGCGGCGCGGAAGCAGTTACAAGAGGTCGCCCACCGTCTGCACGTTCAGTTGGGCGAAAAGTTCTGCTTTTGCCTGGCCGATGCCGGGAAGCCGCCAAACCGGCGCATCCAATCCCACGGGCTCGGCCCGCGAGGGCTGCGGGCGCGGCGGGGGGCTTGCCGGTCGCGGCGGTATCACGGGGGGCGGCTCGGTGACAGGCGGTGCTGCCAGCCGTATTGCGTCTTCGGCTACCTCGGAAGCGGCAGACTCACGAAGGGTTTTCCCTTCCGACGGCGGACGATCTTGAGCCACGGCCCCCGGCGCGGGAGGTGCGCCTGTGGCCCGCGCGGCCTTGAGGATGACCTGTTCTATCAGCCGCCCGCGGGCAGCAACGTCCGCCAGGGTGGGATAGCCCATGAGGAGTGCCACGATCTCTGCCACCGCCGGAGCCGGGGCTTCCTGCGCCGCGTCCTGTTGCCATCGCGCCGCGAACTTATCCAGGCCACCGATGACCGCCTTGTTGCGATAGCCTTGCTGTTGTTCCAGAAACAGCACTTTGTTCAATCTGTCAAACGCACTACCAGTCGTGCCCATTCGTTGCGAACCTTGTTTCTCCGTCTATCCTTGAGCCAGAACCGC
>JADYZS010000507.1 GCA_020853075.1 Anaerolineae bacterium
AGAAGTACGTGTGGTCGTTCTGGCATTGTTCCTATTCCTTAGCCTGCACTCGCAGTTTCACGGTGAGCCGCGCCATGCTGCTGCGAGGCGGGTCCACGGTGGCGTAATCCAGCTCTGTGATCTCCGCAGCGGCGACCAGGGCCTGTGTTTCCAGGATAAAGCTCTGCCCCGGTACTGCCAGCACCATGTCGCCTTTTGTCGCCAGCCTGCTGCGGATCCCCGGATCGTTGTAGGCGAAGTCGGTCAGAAGGAGTTTCGTGACGGTGCGGATGTCGCTCTTGTCAAAGAGCCAGACCTCCAGGGCCGTCGCTGGCCCCGCCGTGCTGCCGACCTTCTCGGCTACACCGATGCCGCACTCGCCGCGATAATTGCCGGAAGCGTCCTCAATGGTGAAGGACTGGTCGTATTCGGAGTCGCCCAGGTTGTAGGTGGCGGTGAACTCCTGCATGCTGGCGGCGGGAGGGGCAGCGGGCCGGGCCGCGCGGGCAGCAGCCGGGCGCACCGCAGGAGCGGCAGCCGGCGCGAACTCCTCTTCTTCCGGTTCTGCGGCGGGAGCCTCGCCTGTGGTGGCTCTGCGTTGCCGCCACAAATAATAGAGGATGCCTCCACCTATGGCAAGAAGAGGGACCGCTAAGCCGATGCCCAGGAGGCCGGCCAGTCGCCCGCGTGTGCCTGTCGCTGGCGTTGTCGCCGGGGTAGGGCGGGTCGCAGTCGGTTGTGGCTGCGTGGTCGCCGCGCCTGTGAGATTGAGGGCCTGCGCCAGAGCGCGCAGTCGCCGCTCTTCCATCAGTTTGCCTTCACTCTGGTACTGGTCGGCCTGGGCCAAGACCAGCCGCCCTGCCTCTTCTCTGGACCAGGACTGAAGGCGTAATTGGGCGCGGGGCGCGTCCTTCGTTAGATCGTAGGACTCGGCTATCATATCCAGGTACTGCTGCCGGGCGGTAGGGCGGAGATCAACCGGGTCTGTGTTGATCCAACGTACCGGCAGGAGCCACCAGCCGAGGCCCAGCCAACCGATCAGCAAACCCACGACGAACACGATGGCCCAGGGGAGCAGCCGTTGCTTGCTCGTGCCCATAGTTCCCCCTCCTTACCGATGCTATCGGTCATGGCGCGTGATGGAGCGGCCAGCCGCGCTCCTGGATGATGCTATATACTCAACACCGGCTCTTTGGGTGATCCTGTTAGGACTTCAACGCCGTCATTCGTCACCCGTACAACATCTTCAATGCGCACCCCGCCCCAGCCCGGGATGTAGATGCCGGGTTCCATGGTGACCAGGCTTCCCGGCACCAGGATGTCCTCGGAGATGCGCCCGGCGCTCGGCTTCTCATGGATGGCAAGGCCGACGCCATGGCCCAGGCCGTGGCCGAACTTGTCGCCATAACCGGCGTCGCCAATGACCTTCTGCGCCAGCGCATGAGCATCTTTGCCGACCATGCCGGCGCGGATCCCTTTTTTCGCTGCCTCCTGCGCCCGTAGAACGACGTCGTAGATCTCACGGAACTTCTTGCCGGGCTTCTTCCCCACAAAGAATGTGCGCGTCAGGTCGGCATGGTAGCCCCGCACCTTGGCGCCCATGTCTATCAGGAGCGGCTCGCCCTCGCGAATTTCACCTTCACCCGCGCTGTAATGAGGCATCGCGCTGTGCGGCCCGGTCTGCACCAGCATCTCAAAGGCGACGCCCTCTGCGCCGTGGGTACGCATGTAACTCTCCAGAATCCAGGCCAGTTCCCGCTCCTTCATGCCGGGGCGCACGTGCTCCATCCCGTGCGCGAGGGCGCGGTCGGTGAGCGCCAGGGCTTCCTTCATGATGGCAAGTTCCGCATCATCCTTGGGCGCGCGCAGGTATTCCACCATCTCATAGGTGGCGAACCAGCGGGCGCCGGGCGTGGCGGCCCGCCATTTCTGCAACTGCGAGACCGTCACGGTGGCTGCCTCAAAGCCCAGGCGCGTCGCGCCAGTGGCCTTTATCATCTCCGGCAGCACGTCGGCGAAGAGCCCCGTGATCTTCACCAGGTCAAAATCGGGACATTCCGTGCCGATCTGCTCGTAGTAGCGAAAGTCGCTGGCGATGAGGGCTTTGTCGTAGGAGATGAAGAGCCAGCCAGTGGAGCCGGTGAAGCCGCTCAGATAACGGCGATTCTCGGCCTGCGAAATCAGGATGGCATCCAGGTGCTTTTCTTCCAGTTTGGCGCGCAGGTTCTTCAGGCGTGCAACGAAAGGGCTAGGCATGGGGTGTCTCCGCTACTGGCCGGGCTGCTTCCAGCTGTTCCAATTTCTCCAGTTCAACTTCCTCTTCACATTGGGTACACTTGGCTACCGACTGCTTGCCCTGTACGGTCAGCAAGCCACCGCACTTGGGGCAGGGCGTCACTAGAGGACGATTCCAAACGCTGAAATCGCAGGTGGGGTAGTTGGCGCAGCCATAGAAGATGCGGTTGCGCCGCGTCTTACGTTCCAGGAGGTCGCCGCCACAGCGCGGGCAGCGGGCTCCCGTCTTCACGGCGAAGGATTTCGTGTTGCGACAGGTGGGATAGTTGGAGCAGGCGATGAACTTGCCGTAACGTCCAAACTTCACCACCAGTGGGCTGCCGCACTTCTCGCAGAGGTCGCCGGTCGGCTCGTCGCCCTGGCCGACGTGGGCCATCGTCTTCTCGGCGTGTGCTACCGCCGCGGCGAAGGGATCGTAGAACTCCCGCAGAACGGGAACCCAACCCCGCTCGCCGCTGGCGACCTCATCCAATTTCGTTTCCATCTGCGCGGTGAAGCCCAGGTCAATCTGATCCGGGAAGTGCTGCACCACCAGGTCGCTCACGGTGAAACCGATCTGGGTGGGGTGCAAGCGGCGGTCAATGCGCTCCACGTAGCCGCGCGTCTGGATCGTGCTGATGATCGGCGCGTAGGTGCTGGGGCGTCCGATGCCGTTCTCTTCCAATGCCTTTACCAACGTGGCCTCGGTGTAGCGAGGAGGAGGCTGGGTGAAGTGCTGCTCCGGGAGCAGTTTGAGAAGGTCAAGCGGCTCGCCGTCGGTGAGGGGTGGCAGCATCTTGCCGCCTTCTTCGTCCTGCGCGGCATCCTCGTCGCGTGCCTCTTCATAGACGGCGAGGAAGCCCTGAAAGCGCACGGCAGAACCGGAAGCACGGAAGAGGTAGGTTGGCTCCTGGGATGCGGCAGATCGCTGACCGTTGCGCCCGTCCGCCGGCTCCGCCGCAATATCCACCGACATGGTATCAAAGATCGCCGGAGCCATCTGGCTGGCGACGAACCGCTTCCAGATCAACTCGTAGAGGCGGGCTTGATCCCGTTCCAGGTATTGCTGGATGCTGGCAGGGGTGCGGAGGACCGACGTAGGACGGATCGCCTCGTGGGCCTCTTGTGCGCCCTTCGTGCGGGTCTTATAGACAGGAGGCATAGGCGGCAGGAAGTTGGGGCCGTATTCCTTGCCGATGAATTGCCGTGCCTCTACCTGCGCCACCTCGGCGACGTTGGTGGAGTCGGTGCGCATGTAGGTAATCAGGCCGACGTTGCCCTCATTGCCGAGGGCGACCCCTTCGTAAAGGCCCTGGGCTGTCCCCATCGTGCGCTTGGCGGTGAAACCGATGCGGCGGGACGCTTACTGCTGCATCGTGCTGGTGGTGAAAGGGGGCGACGGGTTCCGCCGCCGTTCGCC
>JADYZS010000508.1 GCA_020853075.1 Anaerolineae bacterium
GCGGCTAGGAACGTACCGCAAAGGCCGCGGAGAGGGCGGAGGCTTATGGCATTCTCTGCGTCCTCTGTGCTCTCGGCGGTTAGATTTCTCATCAGGAGGTACCCATGTCCTTCACCTATGATTTAGCCCGCTTCATCCCCTTCCGCGACCTGAAAGTATGCGAACGGGTGCGGGCCATCAAGCGAAAAGAGATCACCCGCCACCCGAACCCCGAGTTCAAAATACGGGTGGTGAACGACCCAGCGGAGTTCTACACCGCTTTCGCCGTTGACATCGTCCGCCGCATCCGAGACGCTGCGGAAGCCGGAAAGCCCTTCGTGGCGATCTTCCCTGTCGGCCCCATGCCCCAATACCCCATCGCCGCGCAGATCATCAACCAACTGCGCATCCCCTGCCAGCGCGTCCACTCTTTCAACATGGACGAATACGCCGACCAGGACGGCAACACGGCCCCCGCCGACTGGCCCGGCTCGTTCCAGCGGGCGATGATGGAGAAGTTCTGGCTGGCGATTGACCGCGATCTCCGCCCGCCGCAGAAACAGATCCACTTCCCTACAAAGGCTGCCCTGGCCGGCTACGGTAAGATGATTGAGGATCTGGGCGGCGCGGACGTCTGCTACGGCGGCATCGGCTGGTGCGGGCACATCGCCTTCTGGGAAGCCCATCTGGGCGAGGAGTATGGCGACGACCTGGCAGCCTACAAGAAGGCCGGGCCGCGACTGGTGGAACTTCACCCCATGACCATCATGCAGAACGCGCTCCATTCCTTTGGCGGCGATTGGTCGTGGGTGCCGCCGAAAGCCAACTCCATCGGCCCGGCGCAGATTCTGGGCGCGCGCCACCGCTCCTTCTGGCTGGATGGCGACCTGGGCGGCGGCGTCAGTTGGCAGCGGTTCATCGCCCGCCTGGTGGCCTTCGGCCCGGTCAACACGCTGGTTCCTGGCTCCATCTTGCAGACCGCGCCGACGGACTACACGATCCTGGGCAACGTGGCCGACGACGTGGAGATTCACATGGCATGACGGCCACCAACATCTTCGCCAACGATTTCCACGTACACACCCACCATTCTCCCTGTTGGAACGGCGGGCGAGACGTACACCCGCTGCGCCAACTGGCTTATGCCGAAAGCATGGGGGTAAGGGTAGTCGGCTTCACCAACCATTTCACGCAAGATCCGGACATTGCCCGCACGTTGGGCCGGACGCCGGGCCCGGAGCTGACCGCGCACCTGCGCGAGGAATTGCGCGACAACCATACCTCGGTGCGGGTCCTCATCGGCTGCGAGGCAGACCAGATGACGCCCGATGCCGTCAGCATCGGTGCAGATTACGCCAGGGAGTTGGACTACGTGATGGTCTCCGCCAGCCACTTTGACATGCCCGGCGTAGCGCAGCCTGCCAGCATGGAGCCGCCGGACGTGGCCGAACACTTTCTGGCGTTTCTGCGCCGGGCGTTGCAGCAAGAGTTCGTTTCCATCATCGCCCATCCCTTCTTCTCGCCCGGCAGAAGGTGGGATGGGTACGAAGCGTACATGGCACAGATTGAGGACAGGAGCCTGTACGAGATCGCCGAATTGGCCCAGCACAACCGCGTGGCGATGGAAACGGGCCGCGCCCTGATGACCTATCCGCCTTATCTGCGGGCCGCGCAGCGCTTCTTCCGAATATGCCGGGAGGTCGGCGTCCGCTTCACCTTTGGCAGCGATACCCACTACCTGGCTTACATGGGGCCTGATGACGGCGTCCTATCCGGCATCAAGGGCCTGGGGTTGACACCGGAAGATTACCTCTCCGCCGAGGAAGTCGTGACGAAATCGTGGCATTAGTTTTCAGGAGGATAGATTGTGAGTGAGAAAATGAAGTCGTGGTTCTGGTACAGGCCGGGCGACATCCGCCTGGAAGAGGTGGACGTGCCTGCGGTGGGGCCCGGCCAGGCTCTGGTGAAAGTGGACGTGGGGTTGACCTGCGGGACGGACCTCAAGATGTACAAGCGGGGCCATGCCGGCATCAAAGCGGGCGAACGCATGGCCTTCGGCCATGAGTATGCCGGCACGGTGGTCGCGGTGGGCTCCGCGGTGAAGGGGGTCGCGCCGGGGATGCGGGTCGTCGGCTATGGTTCCGGGGCTTTCGCCGAGTACAAATTGACGGAAGCCCCGCCGGTCAACAAGGAGTTGCTCCCCATCCCCGACTCGTTACCCAGCGAAGCCGCCGCATTGACCGAGCCGCTGGCCTGCGCCTTCCACGGCACGATGGAATCAAACATCGCCCTGGCCGATACGGTGGTGGTGAACGGCGCGGGCCCCATCGGGCTGATGTTTGTCCGCCTGTGCCAGTTGCGGGGGGCGCGCGTCATCTGCTGCGACATGATCCCTGGTCGCCTGGAGGCCGCCCGCAAGTTGGGAGCCGATGAGACCGTCCTATTGACGAAGGATGTGGATCAGGTCGCTGCGGTCAAGGCGTTGACCGAGGACGGCAAAGGGGTGCACGTCGGCATTGAGGCGGTGGGCTTGCCCGTCGTGTGGGAGAAGACGATCCAGATGGTGCGCCCCGGCGGGCTGGCGATGCTCTTCGGCGGTTGCCCGCCCGGCGCGACCATCACCGTGGACTGTGCGCAGTTGCACTACTCGGAGATCACCATCAAGGGCGTCTTCAACTTTGACCACCCTGACCACTTCATCCGCGCCTTCCAGATCATCCAACGGGGAGAGTTAGACTACAAGGTCTTTATCAGCGATGAAGCGCGGCTGGGCGACGTCAAAGAGGTGTTTGACCGACTTGCTTCCGGCTACGAGGGGATCAAGATCGCCATCCGGCCTTAGACTATCGCGAACGTCTGGCCCTCACCCCCGTCCCCTCTCCCGCAAGGCGTTGGGAAGAACGCA
>JADYZS010000509.1 GCA_020853075.1 Anaerolineae bacterium
GGCAGCGCGCGCAGCCTCTCGCCGATGATGGCAATGGTTCTCTCCATCTTGGCTGTGCCAGTTCTTTTCACCTCTTTGCCGACGCGCTTGACAAGCCGCCGCTCTCGCCTGGTAAGATAACTGTGATATGGCCTCAGAATGGGGAACGCGGGGAGCATTTCTTGTATGGTGAGGGCCTGAACCTGTGTATCCCGCAAAGGGCTGAGTTTATCAAGGCGATTACTCAGGTTGCGGCGCGTCTTCTGTAAGCGGTTAAGGCTATCGGGCAGGATGATGTGCAGGGCAGACAGCGTGGAAATCAGGCGACGCATCGCCACCCGCAGGTCGTGTACCGCATCTTCAGAAGGTTCTTCCCGGCAGCGTTCCAGCTGCGCGCGGTAGGTTTGCCAGCGATCCTCCAGGGAACGCAGCAGAAGGGCACGAACGTCGGGTATAGATTCTTTTCTCTTTTCTTGCCCGTCCAACCTTTCCAATGCCTGAGTCCCGTCCATTTTCCCACTCCTGCTTCCAACAACCTATAACCCATAAGTTGCCCGTCTGACGTTAATGGGATAATGGCCGTATTCATAGACCGTGTCGCACATTGCCTTCACACATTGTATATCACAATAACTGGCGATGGAGTTACCAGATGCCAACATGTAGCGGCCTCCCGGCGCGACATCCCGCAAGAGGCCCAGCGTCGTTTCTCTCACCTCCTCCGGTGTGCCTGCGCCCAGCAGATCCACATCCACATTACCGGACAATATGATGCGGTCACTATACTGTTTCTTGACGGCGCGGATATCCATGCAAAGCGGCTCAATAGGATTGAGGACTTTAATGCCGAGTGCGAGAAGTTCATCCAGGATCGGAGTCAGGTTACCATCCGAATGATAGACCCAGGGGATACCCACATCTCGTATCACATCGGCCACCTTGCGCACATGGGGCAGCATATATTGGCGGAACATCTCAGGCGACCACAGGGTGCCGGTGCGAAAGGCGATGTCATCGGAGGTCCAGAACATGTCAAACCCCAGTTTAGCCGCCTGCTCTGCCACCGCTGCCGAGAAATCGGTATAGCGCCGTAGCACCTCCTGCACCAGATCGGGCGCGTCGTAAAGGCAATAGTAGAAGTGCAACATGCCCATTGCCAGATAGGTAGCCGAGATGCCCACGCGGCAACTGCAAACCCTGGCGTAGTCTCCCGATTTGGCTATCGCCTCTCGCGCAGGCTTGAGAAACTCTTCACTGGCTGGGTTGGGGAAATGCAGAAGTTCCAGATCGTCCCAGTCCTTGATCTTGCCGTCCTCAAAAAAGAGGATGCCATCCTTGCCCGGCACTTTTATGGCTGGGATGGGTGGCAACATGTGGTAGGTGATATTGTCGCGATGGAGTATCTCATTTACTTTGAGTTGTGTCTCTATCGGCGCGCTCTCGTACTCGCCCGAGTCAAAGTACTGGCCCTCCGGCAGTTCTGCCTTGAGCAACTTCGCGATAAAGGGATAGTCAACACCATTCTCCACATAGGGAACGCGATCGGGGATCTCACCGGCCAACACACATTTTACTCGTTCACGTGGCGTCATCTCAGACATGCTATCCTCCCAGTCCTCTTTCAGTCAGTGTTAAACCGAAAATGAAAAGACCTTAGCGTACCTTCGTCAATTGACAGCCCCCTACAAACCTCACGCGGCCACCATACTCTCCAGCACAGGCTGTACAGGTCTTACGGGCTCTATCTGAAGGATTTGCTCCACTTTCGCCCTGAGTTCAATTGAGATCGTGCGCGGCAGGCGATTCCCCCGGATCGTTTCAAAGTTGTAAATTCCCTGGAGGACACGAAATTGCTCCTGCAATTGATGCTGGTAGCCGATGAAGCACTCGTACATGTCGCCCGCCCGACGGATATCCATGCCCGATTCCCAATAGTCCAACACGCCCGTTTTGCGGAAGTTCCGCTCGGCCAGCATCTCTGGCGGCACCTGCAAATAGAAGACCGCATCGGGCACCAGAGCAATGCTGTACAGTTCCCGCAGCCATTCCAGGCTGGCTCCTCGCACCAGGGCGCGCGCCATCAAAGTATATATGTAGCGGTCCGCCAAAACGATGAAACCGGCACGCAGCGCGGGAATGATTTTGTTCTCCATCTGGTCCGCAAAATCTGTCGCGTAGAACAAAGCCAGGGTCGTCGGCCCCATGGTGTTGCCTTGTTTGGCCTCTTCTATTTCCTTCGCGATCAGGAGGGATCGCCTCAGCCCAACTTCCTCTGTGGCATAGCCCATGCGCTGCAACCAATCGCGCAGCATCGCCAGCTGAGTGCTGCGGCCTGAACCATCTGAACCTTCCAGCACGATCAACTTGCCTTTGAGGAGCGCCGGATCAACGTTAGGGAGACCCTTGCCGTAGAATTGCTTGACCGCCATTAGTGTACTCTCCACGTATATTTGAATAGCCGGAGATCCAGCCGGTTCTGAACGATCTCGCGCACTTCTTGTTGCTGCACGTCGGGCGGCCTGCTGGCGTCAATCACGACGAACCGGAATTCCGCCGCCATACGGAGATACTCCTCGTAAATCTTTCCCTGGAACAAGCGAAAACTCTCGTAAGGATCGGTGGAGAGGCCCAGGTCCATCCCGGCCTCATGGTACTTGAGTTGTGGTCGCCCGCCGAGTATCCTGCCCAGCGCGACCTCCAACGGCACGCTGAAGAAGAGGGTAATATCGGGCGGGCGGGCGAAACTGTACATCTTTCTAATCCACTCGCGGTCGCAGCCGCGTACGGTGTCGCGCGCGAAAGCGGTGTACATGTAGCGATCCGCCAGCACGATGTAGCCGGCATGAAGCAGCGGCAGGATTTGCCGTTCGTAGCGGTCGGCAAAGTCGGTGCAATGGATCAGGGAGAAGGTCGTCGGCGTCAGAAGTTGACGCTTCTTGCCCCTGCTGGTGGCCTTCTTGACCAGGGCCGAGGAGTTCCATTCGGTGAAGAAGACTTTCGTCCCCTCCAGTTCCAGCCACCGTTTGAGAAGGTTGATCTGGGTGGATTTGCCTGAACCGTCCAACCCTTCTACGGCGATCAATTTGCCTCGGATTTCGTCAAGGGTTCTGCTGCGTGCCATAATTGCACCTCGCTTCACGTTCAGGTAGTGTCAGCGGATGCCCTCAGCGTAGCAGATTAGCGGATAATTGCTGCCACATGAGGGCCATCCGCTAATCTGTCGCTTGCACCTAGTCGGCGCCGTGTACGCCCAGCCGTACTCGGCAGGGCAAGCCGACCCCGCGGGGCGGCGTCCACCTGTCGCGTACGCCAGGCGTACACGGCAGCCGCCTGCAGGCTACCTATCCGCTGACCTCTAAGTATGCCTGAGACACTGGCGCGGCTCAACTGCCCGGCCCGCGGCCATCCAACCCCAACGGGCTGGCGATACTCTGCATGGCCTGGAGCACGATGCGGATGTGCTCGTCCAGGGGGATGTCCAACTCCGCTGCGCCTTGTTCAATGTCGGCGCGGTTGATGGCCGCAGCGAAGAGCTTATCCTTCCACTTCTTCTGCACCGACTTCACTTCCACATCACGAATATCCTTAGATGGGCGCACGTAGGCGCAGGCCATGATGAGGCCCGTCAGTTCGTCTATCGCATAGAGCGCGCTATCCATCGGCGTCGTGCGGGGGACGCCGAGGAACGGCGCGTGACCCTCCACCGCGTGAATCAGTTCGTCGGGCCAGCCCTGCTCGCGAAAGAGGCGCAGGGCTGTGCGAGGATGGCCGGCGATCCGGTCGTTCATATCGGGAAAACGTTCAAAATCCAGGTCGTGTACCAGGCCAGTGATGCCCCATAGGTGCTCATTGGCTCCGAAGCGGCGGGCGTAGGCTCGCATTCCCGCCTCCACCGCCAGCGCGTGTTTGCGCAGGCTCTCGCTGGCTATCCATTGGCACAGTAGATCCCAGGCTTCCTCTCGCGTCGACAGCACGGCCCACACCTCCACAATAAATGGCGTCGCAGGGCCCTATTGTGCCCTACGATGCACGTTTCGTCAAGCAATGTGGTTTCCACCCGGAGCCCTGATGTTTTGACAAATCCGCGCCGCTGTGCTACTATGGCGGTGCAATTGAATAGCAAGGCACTCTTATCCAGAGGGGGGGAGGGATCGGCCCTGAGAACCCCCGGCAACCGCCCCGGTGGGCAGGTAGATGATGGCGATGGCCGTGCATCATCTATCGCGACAACGCCCATCAGGCTGGTGCCAACTCCGGCAGGCGGCGGCGCAGTCCGGCGCCGTAGCGTCTGAAAGATGAGAGGAGGACCCGACGCGTGCGCTCTCCTCTTGGAGAGCGTTTCTTGTGTCAGGGATTAGGCATCTGCATGCGGACGATTTGGTGGGAAGATAATTTCGTCAGAATGATTGACCAGCGGCTCCTCCCCGGCCGTCTGGAAGTCCCCGCCTATAACAATTATCAGGACGTGGCCTGGACCATCAAAGAGATGGTCATTCGTGGCGCGCCGGCCATCGGCGCAGCCGCGGGCTTCGGCATGGTTCTGGCCGCGCGGCAGAGCCAGGCGACCACACGTGCAGCACTGCTGGCAGACCTGGAACGCGCTGGCGATGTTCTGAGGGCCGCGCGTCCCACCGCAGTGAACCTGTCGTGGGGCGTGGAGCGGCTGCTGCGGCGCGCTCAAGACCCTGCCCTGGAAACGCCCGATGCCATCCGCGTGGCGATGCTGGCCGAGGCGCAGGCCCTGGCCGACGAAGACGTAGAAGTCAATAAGCGTATGGGGCGAAACGGCGCGGCGGTGATCCCTGATGGCGCGCGCATCCTTCACCACTGCAATACCGGCAGCCTGGCGACGGTGGATTACGGCACCGCGCTGGGCGTCGTGCGCGCCGCCCACGAGGAGGGTAAGCGCGTCCACGTCTGGGTGGACGAGACACGCCCTCGCCTCCAGGGCGCGCGCTTGACAGCCTGGGAACTGATGCAGGACGAGATACCGATGACCCTTATCGCCGACAACGCCGCCGGCCTTCTCATGCGCACCGGCCAGGTGGACGTCGTCCTCTACGGCGCAGACCGGGTGGCGGCCAACGGCGACGTGGCGAACAAAGTCGGGAGTTACAACGTCGCGGTGCTGGCCCAAGAAAACGGTATCCCCTGTTATTCCGTCGTCCCCACCTCCACCATTGACCTGAACCTCCCCACCGGCGATGACATCCCCATTGAGCAGCGTCCGGCAGAGGAAGTGACGATGGTAGGGGGCGTGCGCATCGCGCCGGAGCATGTGGCAGTCTATAATCCCGCCTTTGACGTCACGCCGCACCGCTATCTCACTGGCATCATCACCGAAGAAGGCATCGTCTATCCGCCTTTTAGAGAGGGCTTGCGGCGCGTGAAAGAGACGGCGGAGGCGCGGCGGCGGTGAGAATAGATCACATTCCAACCGTTACGGAGGGTTCTGGGTGACCATCGTTGTCACAGGCTCCATTGCCTACGACTACATCATGTCGTTTCCCGGCTACTTCAAAGACCACATCTTACCGGATAAAATTGAGTACCTCAGCGTCAGTTTCCTGGTGGACTCCATGCGGCGGCAGCGCGGCGGTTGCGCGGGGAACATCGCCTATAGCCTGGCGCTGTTGGGCGTGCGCCCGCGCATCATGGGAACCGTCGGGCAGGACTTTGAGGACTACCGGCGCTTCCTGGAAGAGCACGGGGTGGATACCTCCGGCATTGTCGCTTTCCCCGATGAGTTCACCGCCTCCTTCTTCGTCAGCACTGACCTCGCCAGCAACCAGATCGCCAGTTTCTACACCGGCGCGATGAGCCGTGCCGCGTCCCTTTCTTTCAAGAACCAACGGCTGAGCGATATAGAACTCGTTGTCATCTCGCCTAACGACCCGCGCGCGATGGTCGCGTATGCCCGCGAGTGCCAGGAATTGGGCCTCGCCTATCTGTACGACCCCAGCCAGCAGATCATTCGCCTGAGCGGGCCGGAGTTGATGGCAGGGATGCAGGGCGCGCGCCTCCTTGTGGTCAACGATTACGAGTTTGAGATGATGAAAAACAAGACGGGTCTGAGTGACGAGGCGTTGATCGCGTTGACGCCTACCGTCGTCATCACTCGCGGCGAGCGAGGTTCCACCATTATAGACCAGGGCCATGGTTATGAGATTCCCATCGCTCCGCCCATCCGTGCCCTGGAGCCTACCGGCGTGGGCGATGCCTACCGCGCGGGATTGATCCTGGGCCTCATCCGAGGCTAGTCTTGGGAGGTGGCGGGGCGGATCAGCAGCCTGGCGGCGACCTATGCCCTGGAGCAGTACGGCACGCAGAACCATTGTTTTACGCCAGCAGAATTTGCCGAGCGCTACCGGGCGACCTTCGGCGACACGCCGGAGTTGCAGGATCTGGTAGCAGCGGCAGTTCCGGCTGTCGCGAAGTAGATGCGGGCCTGTGGATAAGGCCTCTTTTCTCCCCCTTCTATTCCCCCCCCTCCCCCCGCTGCGGGCGGTGGGAAGCCCGCATGAGTACAGGAGAGGAGGGGGGCCAGGGGGTAGAGAGAGGTCATGCAGAGGATACCGACTCCAAAGGAGCCATCGCGTGGCTAAAACCAACTACGACGTCAAAGATCTGAAACTGGCGGAGAAGGGACGCTTTCGCATCCAGTGGGCAGCCCACGAGATGCCTGTGCTGCGCCTGATTGAAGACCGCTTCGCCAAGGAGCGTCCACTGGCGGGCTTGCGCCTGGGGGCCTGCCTGCACGTCACCACGGAGACGGCCAATCTGATGCGCGTCCTCCAGGCGGGCGGAGCGGACGTTACCTTATGTGCGTCCAACCCCCTCTCTACGCAAGACGACGTGGCTGCCGCCCTCGTCACCGAACACGAGATGTCGGTCTATGCCATCAAGGGCGAGGACAACAAGACCTACTACCAGCACATCCAGGCGACGTTGGATCAGAAGCCACATGCAACCATGGACGACGGCGCAGACCTGGTTTCTATTTTACATAAAGAACGGCAGGAACTGATCCCCGGCGTCCTCGGCGGCACGGAGGAGACAACGACCGGCGTCATCCGCCTGCGGGCGATGGCCCAAGAGGGCAAACTCCGTTTTCCGGTCATCGCCGTCAACGATGCCCTGACGAAGCACCTCTTTGATAACCGCTATGGCACCGGCCAGTCCACGATAGATGGCGTCGTGCGCGCTACCAACATCCTCCTCGCGGGCAAGGTCTTCGTAGTGGGGGGCTACGGCTGGTGCAGCCGTGGCATCGCCAGCCGGGCGCGGGGGCTGGGTGCGCGCGTCGTCGTCACCGAAGTCAACCCGCTGCGCGCGCTGGAAGCGGTGATGGATGGCTTTGAGGTGATGCCGATGGCCCGTGCCGCGGCGATAGGCGACATCTTCGTTACGTCCACAGGCGACATCAACGTGGTGGACGGCCATCATTTTGACGTGATGAAGGATGGGGCTATCCTAGCGAACTCCGGCCATTTCAACGTGGAACTGAACCTCCCGGCGTTGCAAAGCCGCTCTACCGAGGTGCGGCGTGTGCGGGAGTTCCTGGAAGAGTATCACCTGAAGGATGGCCGTAGAATCTACGTCATCGCCGACGGGCGGCTGGTGAACCTGGCTGCAGCGGAGGGCCACCCGGCCAGCGTGATGGATATGTCCTTCGCTAACCAGGCCCTCGGCCTGGAGTACATGGTCAAGCACCACGGCGAGTTGCAGAAGCAGGTCTATCCTATCCCGGAGGCCATTGACCGCCAGATAGCGCGGTTGAAGCTCCAGGCGATGGGCATTGAGATTGACACCTTGACCCCGGAACAGGAGAAGTACCTCCGCTCGTGGGAGGAAGGCACGTGAGCCGCGGACCGGGAAACTATCAGGTTGGAAAGGAGATACGCCAGTCCATGAGTAGCACTACTTTCATGTCCTCGCCTCAGTTGTACCTCACCTCCGAATCGGTGACGGAGGGGCATCCCGATAAAATGTGCGACCAGGTCGCCGATGCGGTGTTGGATTCCATCATCAAAGACGACCCGGACGCGCGCGTGGCCTGTGAGGTATGCACGACGACCGGCCTTGTCCTCGTCATGGGTGAAATCACGACTTCTACCTACGTGGACATCCCGACCATCGTGCGGGATACCGTGCGGGATATCGGCTACACCCGCGCCAAGTACGGTTTTGTTGCCGATACCTGCGGTGTTATCGTCTCCCTCAAAGAGCAGTCATCCGATATCGCGCTGGGTGTGGACAAAGCCCTGGAAGCCAAGCGGGGTGAGATGACCGATTCTGAGATTGAGGCCATCGGCGCGGGCGACCAGGGCATGATGATCGGTTTCGCCTGCACCGAGACGCCGGAATACATGCCCCTCCCTATCTCCCTCTCCCACAAATTGTGCCGCCGCCTGGCAAACGTGCGCAAAGATGGTACGCTCCCCTGGCTGCGGCCTGACGGCAAATCGCAGGTCACGGTGGAATACGAATACGGCAAGCCGAAGCGGGTGGATACCATCGTCCTTTCCTGCCAACACTCGCCCGACGTGGAGCACTACAAGATTGAGCGCGACGTCTTTGACCGCGTCATCAAGTACGTGATCCCCAATGGGATGCTGGACGAGAAGACGAAGCTATACATCAACCCGACGGGGCGCTTTGTGACCGGCGGCCCCCTGGGCGACTCCGGCCTTTCGGGGCGCAAGATCATCGTGGATACCTACGGTGGCGTGGCGCGGCACGGTGGCGGCTCTTTCTCTGGCAAAGACCCCACGAAGGTGGATCGCTCCAGCGCGTACATGGCTCGCTACATCGCCAAGAACGTCGTTGCCGCGGGCCTGGCCGAACGATTGGAGTTGCAAGTCTCCTATGCCATCGGTGTGGCGCGGCCCCTGTCCCTCATGGCGGAGACCTTCGGCACCGGCAAGGTGTCCGACGAGGTGATCGTCCGGCTCATCAAGTCGCACTTTGACATGCGTCCGGCGGCCATCATTCGCGATCTGAACCTGCGCCGCCCGATCTACAAGGCGACGGCAGCCTACGGCCACTTCGGGCGCGAGGACCTGGACGTGACCTGGGAGCAGACGGACAAGGCTGCGCTGCTGCGGCGCGAGGCCGGGCTGGCGTAGCGGATGGGGCCAGCGGATGCCTGCGGCATAGCGGATAAGCGGATAACCACTGCCCACGGGAGAGCCATCCGCTAATCCGCTACCCATCCGCTGACCCGATGGCAAGCCGTTTGCCTTTGAGATAGCTATCAATAATAGGCCTCCTTCATTAAGAAGGGGGCCTATTATTTGTTGGGCGTCGCGGGTAGGGAGATGAGGGCAGCCTATATCGTATTCCTGGTGGGTGAGTACGTGGTGAATATAAACCTTGTCATAGACTTAAGGCTGTTTGCCACGCTTTGCCTGCTCATCAAGCCAGCGCTGAAAAGAACGCTGGCTCTCACCTGATGGCCTGCCGAGCAGCAGACCTTCAATGCTTAAGTCTTCATCAAGGTCAGGCCAATAAGTCCCCTCACCGTTTCCGATGAGACGCCAATGACTGCGCTTTTGAGGCGTGCCGTGCAGTAAGCGAGGATACCAGGCGAGTGGTACGGAGATTGTACGCCCATCAACCAGATCAACCGTGAGGGAGTCTTCCGTCACAGTGACGTTCTGTGCTCGGGCGATTTGGATTTCAGTCGGCAAAGTACTTATCCCCTCTACTCTACCATCTCCCACACAATCGTCACGCGCCCGCCCTGGCTGGGGAAACTCTGCAAGAAGCGGAGCCCCGGCAGGGCCGGTTCCTCCCCCGGGTGGGCCAACGCCAAGAGGAACGGGCGCAGCACTTCCACCTCCCACGAGTCAATCACGAGGAAGCGCGCCCCGCGCTTCCGGCCATAGGCCAAGGCCTGATCTAACGGCGCGTGGGGGAAGGGCGACCAGTCGCGGTTCGCATAAAGGGGGATCGCGCCGTTGCGCGACATGACGCCGCCTGGCACGGGGTAGTCGCGCAGCCACAACCCCGCGTTCTTCTCACCCACGTTGAAACTGCTGATCCCGCGCTGCACCAGGCCGGAGGTAGTGAACGCGCTCAGCAGCAGGACGGCGGCGATAGGGAGCGCTATCGCGAGGAGGCGCGCGGCGGAACCTGTTCCCCGCGGCGGCCACACCCGCGCCCAGGTCTCTTCTAACCAATCCATCAGCAGAACCAGGCCATGCCCGCTCCACAGCGCGGCGAAGAGAAGCATCGGCGCCAGGAAGCGATCCTCAATGTGAAAGAGGGTGAAGGACAGCAAGGGCGCAGGGCCCAGAAACAGAAATGCCTCGCGCCCGAAGCGAGCGCGATCCCAGGGACGCGCAAACCAGCCATAGACGATCAGCGCGATGAGCCAGATGGGGAGGTAGTAGGCGCTCAGGAGCGCTCGCGCCGCGAGAAACGCATTGCGCCGGATGCGCCACAGGTAGTAAGCAGGATCGGCTGCTATCGTCTGGAAAAGGCCGGGGCCGAAGCGTTGTTTGGAAAACCAGATGATCTCGCCCTTGTCGTCCAGGCTGGAGACGACGCGGTCGTATTGGGCAGAGTCGTTCGCCAGGATCGCCGTGCCGATCTGGATCGTGATCTCTACCTTGCCGCTCAACATCCACTGGCCGGTGTGGTTGTGCAAATAGATGAGATACGGGCTGGCCGTCGCGAGGAAGGCAGCAGCAGCCACCGCCATAGCCAGGGGGCTGGAACCGATGGACGACAGGCGCAAGGGTCTGTGGCGCACCAGGCCGGCGAGGAGCAGGATGCCGAGAAACCACGCGATGTAGGTGATGCCCTCCGGCCGCGCCAGGTAGGCCAGGCCGAAACTAACTCCCGCTCCTATCGTATAAGAAATACTATTCCTAGAGATGGCGCGCCAGGCCAGCGCCAACGCCATCGCCAGGAACAGGAGATAGGGCGGCTCGGTCATGCTGCCCCAATAGAGGAAGGCAGCCAGGAGCGAAGGAATGCCGGCGGCCATGAACGCCGCGACCAGCCCGGCGCGGCGGCCATAGAGGTCGCTACCCAGGAGA
>JADYZS010000510.1 GCA_020853075.1 Anaerolineae bacterium
ATCGTTGACGCGGCGCATGGCCTCCTCCCGGTCGGGATGCGTCACCTTTGGCGTAGGCCACCCCCACATGTCCATGAGAAATATTGCGCCCCAGCCATCGGCTACTTTCCCGGCGCGATTCTCTACCCTGGCGCGGACGTGGCAATAGAGACATTCTTCCACCACCACATTGCCGAACTTGAGCGGCTCGCGGGCTTTCTCCTGGGAGTAGTAGGGCTGGACTTCCAGCACCCTGATATCCGTTCTCACTTGGTATCCTCCGGCTCAGTTTTTCAGCGGCATGCGTCGTAGCAGATCGGCTTCCGCGTTGTTCAGGTGGGTCAAAATGGCCGTCTTGGCCTGGGCGACATCCCTCTCTTGCAGAGCCTTCAGAATAGCAGCGTGCTCTGCCAGTGTCCCTCCGGCTCGCTGGTAACTGGATTGGGACAGGCCGCGAACTACGTATTCAGGCCAGCGGAGCCGCTCGTAAAATTCGTTGAGTTGCTCATTCCCCAGTAGCCCCACGATACGGCGATGGAGTTCCTGATCCAGGGAGATGAATTCCGCGTATTCTGGAAAGATTTCCCCTTCGCGCAGGGCATCAATACTGTGGACGATTTCGGCTATCTGTTGCAGGGCATCCTCGCGTGTTTCGGCCAGAGTCTCCACGGCAGCACACTCAACGATGCACCGGATCTGGAAAACCTCCTTTACCTTCTGGCGTGTGAACTCGGCTACGAAAGTGCCGCGACGCGGGATCACTTCCACCCGGCCGTCGGTGCTCAGGCGGCGCAGAGCATCTCGCACTGGCGTAGGGCTGATGCCGAGGCGGCTAGCCAGGGCGGTTGCTGTGAGCGATTGGCCCGAAGTGAGATTCCCCGCCAGAATCTCCACCCGCAGAAGTTCATAGACCTGGTCGTTGAGCTGGTCAAGATTTAACCTGTCGGCGGTTAGTCCGTTAAGGTCTGCTTTGCGCACGTTTGCTCCTCGGTAAGCAGAGCCAGCAGATCCGATGAAACATCATATTTCATATCTGATATATCACAGGAAGCGGCCTTTGTCAATATCCTTAACCATCGGATAAAATCCGACGGCTGCGGGTTCGCGTCAGTAGGGGCGCGGCATACCGCGCCCCTACAACGCCAGTTTTCTGCCGATGGCCGAGGCTGCTTAGATGCACTGACCCCAAACGATTTGGCGGAGAGGAGCGGGCTGTGGTACAATGCTTGCACAAATGCAACCGACCTTTATCCTTCCGGCCTGGCCGGTGGTGGGACACGAGTGGGCCGTGGCGCTTCTGGCACGGTCAGCGGCGACGGAGCAGGTACGCCACGCCTATCTATTCACAGGCCCTGCCCAGGTGGGCAAGACGACGCTGGCGCGCGCTTTCGCCCAGACCCTGAATTGCCAGGCCAGTTCCGAGAAACGGCCTTGCGGCCTCTGCGATTCCTGCCAGCGAATGGCCCGCGACGCCCATCCCGACGCGCGCCTGATTGAACCCCAGGGCAAGAGCGGGCGCGAACTCCTGATTGATCAGGTGCGCGGCATCATCCACGAAGCCGCGCTGTCGCCTCTCCTCGGACGCCGCAAGGTCTTCATCGTGCGCGAGGTGGACCGGGGCAACGCGCCGGCCATGAATGCGCTCCTGAAGACGTTGGAAGAGCCGCCGCCCTCTGTTGTTCTCCTGTTGACCAGTTCCTATCCGGAGCGCCTTCTCCCGACCATCGTCTCCCGTTGCCAGGTGCTCTCGCTGCGTCCTGTCGCCGTCCATCAGATTGAGGAGATGCTGCGAGCGCACGGGGCCGCAGAGGAGCGGGCGCAACTGCTGGCCCGGCTGGCGAACGGGCGCCCCGGTTGGGCCCTCACAGCCTTGACAGACGAGAGCGTTTGGCAGAGCCGCCAGGAATGGCTGGATAACCTGAACCATCTCTTGGGGCAAGGCCGCAACGAGCGACTGGCCTATGCGGAGCGGATGGCTGCTCGTGCCCAAGAGGCCCCGGAGATGCTGGCTCTGTGGGCATCTTGGTGGCGCGACCTCCTCCTGTGGCAACAAGGTTGCCCGGAGGTGGTCACCCACATAGATCGCCGCGAGACGTTGGCATCTCAGGCGAGCCGCTTGTCGCCCGACCAGGTGCGCCGCTTTCTGATGGCCTTGGGGTCGGCGAGCCGTTATCTGGAGCAGAATGTGAACCCGCGCCTGGTGTGTGAATCTCTGCTGCTGCACCTGCCTCGTTGGGAAGCCCAGCCTGCGTGAGAGGCCGTCTCAGAAGAAGAACTGCCATCGGATATAATCCGACGGCGGGACTTCTCAGACAGTTTATCAGAGTGGAGTTGTGATGAAGATTAGGGAGATGTTATATGCCGACGGTAGTGGGTATTGAGTTTAGATCGGTCACAAAGGTATATCACTTTGACCCTGCTGGTTATAGCGATCTGCTGGCCGGTGAGTACGTTGTGGTGGATACGGCTCAGGGTCGGGAAGTGGGGAAAGTAGTTACATTGCCGAAGGACGTGCCCCCGCAAGAGTTGAACGAGCCTTTGAAGCCGGTGGTGCGCCGGGCCAGTGCCTGGGATATGCTGCAAAAGGATCAGTACCAGCACCAGGAGGCAGAAGCGCTCAAGCAATGCAAGCAGAAGGTGCTTGAACAGGACATCCCGATGAAGGTGGTGCGCACAGAGTACAACTACGATGGTGGCAGGTTGATGATCTATTACAGCGCTGAGAAGCGGGTGGATTTTCGCAATCTGGTGCGTGAATTCGCTAAGATCTTCAAGACGCGAATAGAGATGAAGCAGATCGGCGCACGCGACGAGGCCAAGTTACTGGATGGCGTTGGCCGCTGTGGCCGTCGTCTCTGCTGTTCCTCCTGGCTGCGAGAATTCTACCAGATCAGCATCAAGATGGCGAAGACCCAAGACCTGCCGCTGAACCCCTCGGAGATCTCAGGCGTCTGCGGGCGACTCCTGTGTTGTCTTTCCTATGAGAATGAGGCGTACTCCGACCTGAAAAAGGCCCTTCCTAAAGTGGGGGCAACGGTGAAGACTCCCAAAGGCACAGGGGTCGTGCAAGGTGTTTTCGCGCTCAAGGAGCGGGTGGAAGTCAGGTTAGAAGATGAGACTCTGGCGGTGTTTGATGCCGCAGAGCTGGAAACCGATAAGAAAGGCGGAGGCCGCAGTTGTTCTACCTGCGGCGGCTGCTCCCTAACCCGGCGTCTGGCGGGGCAGTCTCCCGCTTCCGATGCAGCCGGCGCGGGGTAGAGCGGTTCCCGCATCTGGGAAAAGAACGGGGGCTCGTGAGCCCCCGTTCACATTTTTCGCGCGCAAAACTCTACATCTAACCCGACGTCTCCGCACAAACCCTTAGCGCGGTTCTACTGTGAGCTTGACCGCGGTTCGCTCCTGACCTTCTATGTCCACCTCGGTGAACGACGGGATACAGATGATGTCAATACCATCCTGTACCAGATAGCCTCTGGCAATGGCGACTGCCTTGATGGCCTGGTTCACCGCGCTGGCGCCAATGGCCTGGACCTCGGCGCGTTTCGTATCGCGGATAACGCCGGCGATGGCACCGGCGACAGCGGTGGAGCGAGAGCGGGCGGATACCTTGATGATGTCCATGATGGCTCCTCCTGACGGCGTGCGATGCGAGGGATGTGCGGTAGGTTACACGCCCCGAGGCGGGAACCACCCCCCCAAGAGGTTCCGCGAGGCGCGCGTCGCTGGCGTATGTGATTATTAAGGTTATTTTACACCATTCTGTGTAAGAAATCAAGCCCAATCTGGCTCGTTTTAGTTCGCTTTAGAAGGCCTGTCCATCTTGACACACCCGCGAGGCCGTGCTATCATGCGGCTCGGTTCGTTCGGGAACGAAGCGGCCAGAAAGGGGAGATATGGTTCAGCGGCCCTCGTGGGACGAGTACTTCATGGGCATTGCTTTTGCCGTGGCTCAGCGCAGCACCTGCGACCGCGCGCACGTGGGCTCCATTATCGTGCGCAACAAGCGCATTCTCACTACCGGCTACAACGGTTCGCCACGCGGTCTGCCTCATTGTACCGATGCAGGCCATCTAATGATCAACGGCCACTGTGTACGCACCCTCCATGCCGAACAAAACGCCATTATCCAGGCCGCTTTGCACGGCGTCAGCGTTGAGGGCGGAACCATCTACGTCACCCATCAGCCCTGTCTCACCTGTGCCAAGATGATCATTAACGCGGGCCTGATGCGCGTGGTCTATGCCGGGAACTATCCCGACGAAAACGCCGTAGCGTTCCTGAAAGAGGCCGACGTCGCGCTGGAGCATTTCACCTGGCCTCCCCAGGAGTGAGAGTCCGGCATCGCGAGAGGGCGCTAGAGCCGTGACAGGACATCGTGCCCCACGCCAAAAGATCATCCTGGACGTAGATACCGGCACCGACGATGCCATCGCTCTCCTCATGGCGGGGCACGCGTCCGCCCTGGAACTGGTGGGCGTGACTGTGGTGCAGGGGAATGCGCCTCTTCCTGTCACCCTCTCTAACACTCGCAAAGCATTGGCCGGCGGGGGGCTCTCTCACATCTCCATTTACGCCGGAATAGATCGCCCGCTGGTGCGCCCCCCCATGCCCACCGGCCCCGGACAAAGCCTCGCCTTTGATCTGCCGGAGCCTGATCTAACACCAACCTCAACTCATGCTGTTGATTTTCTGGTGCAACACTTTCTGAGCCCCGACGGGCCCCATACGGTCCTGGTTCCCGTGGCGCCCCTCACCAATCTGGCGACGGCGCTCCTGCGCGAGCCACGCCTGGCCGTGCGCGTTCCTCGCCTGGTCATGATGGGCGGCGCAGCCGGGGCCGGTAACGCTACGCCCTCCGCCGAATTCAACGTCTATGCCGACCCTGAGGCCGCGCAGATAGTCTTTCGCAGCGGCATCCCCATCACGATGGTCGGTCTGGAAGCCACCGCGAGCGCACTAATCGGTTTTGACGACGTGGCGCGCATCCGCGCGTTGGGCACGCCCCAAGCCCGCGTCGCCGCCGACCTGATGGATTGGGACGTGCGTTGGTTCCACCAGCACCTCGGCCGCGATGCGGAGATCTACGACGCCTGCGCCGTTGCCGCCGTCATTGAGCCGGGCATTCTCACCACCCGCCGCATGAGCGTGGACGTGGAGATAGAGGACGAAATAACCCTCGGACGCACCATCTGCACCGAAGAAGAGCGTCCCGGCCCGGCGTCTCGCGTGGACGTGGCTTTGCAGGTGGATCGCGCCCGTTTCTTTGAGATCATGCGCGAGTGCCTGGGTTAGCCAGGGAGAGAGAGCCGATGCCCTACGTCCGCCGCCTGCGGCCGGCCGATCTGCCCAGACTCAAGCAGATAGATGCCACTTTTGTTACCGATGCGATCCTGACGGTAGAAAAGAGCGTGGCAGGGCTGGATATTACCTGGCGGCTGCAAGAATGTCCCTTGGCCGATCCATTGCACAAGACGGAAGGCTACATTGTGGATGACCATGACGTAGCCGAGGTGCGCAGCCGTCTGTTGGAGGGCGATGGGCTATAC
>JADYZS010000511.1 GCA_020853075.1 Anaerolineae bacterium
GTTTAGAAGATTGGGAGGCTGAGCGCATGAAGGACCCCGAATTTCGGGCTGCTGCCGAAGCATTGGAGCCTGCCTACCAACTGGCCCGGCTCCGCATCCTGCGCGGCCTGACTCAGAAAGAACTGGCCGCGTTGGTGGGAACCAAGCAGTCCAGCATCGCGCGCCTGGAAAGCGGAAACGCCGCGCCCAGCCTGTCGTTCCTGCGGCGCGTGGTGGAGGCATTGGGTGGCCGCGTCGTCGTGCAGATAGAGGAGCGAGAGGGCGCGCCCGCGGACGGCCAGAGAATAGGTTCTTAGGTGACTGGTTCGTAGCGTGGATCGCCCCTCATGCCGCACGGCGAGTATCCCACAAGGGGACGGAATACCTGCGCCCGCGGGACTTCCCTTCCCTCTCCCCGTCGGGGAGAGGGAGTCCACTCCCCTCTCCCGCAAGCGGGAGAGGGGCCGGGGGTGAGGGGGAATGGAACTCTACAAAACACCAACCCTATTCAGGCGCGATAGGGGCCTCGCCCCTCATCCCCATCACCCACCGCCGCACTCGCGCCAGCGGGTTCAACTTCCCTAGCACCAGCGCTACGTCGGCATCGCGGAAGGTCCCCACCATCACCAGCGCTACCAGATAAACGATCCCCCCCACGAGCAAGGCTAGTAACAGGGAGATGGGTTGCAGCGCGCCCATCGCCAGTGCCATCGCGCCGGTCGCGGCCAGCGGCTGCCAGGCAACGCTCAGCCAGGGGATGCGCGCCAGATGCTGCCGCAGGCAATAGTAGAAGGGGAGGAGGAGCGCGATCTCCGAGAGGATGGTATTCACCGCGGCGGCCTGGTAGGAGTAGCGGGGGATGAAGATAAGGTTTGCCACCAGATTGAAGGTGACGCCGATGACGAAGGCCCGCGTCAGGAAGCGCTGTTGGTCTATGGCGATGAGGACGTATTGTGTCACGCTGTTGATGAAGCCGATGGGGATAGACCAGATGAGAATTTGCAGCGCGATGCGGCTGGCGGGGAGATATTGCGCGCCGCCCAGGATGAGGATGAGAGGTTCCGCTAGAAAGGTCGTCGCCACGGCCACGGGGAGGCTGACCATCAGCAGAAGCCGCAGCGAGAGAATATAAGCCCGCACCAACGAGTCGCGCGCCGAATGAGCCAGACGCGACATGATGGGGAATATCGCCAGGGTGAAGTAGGCGGGGATGACGTTGAGGCCGTCAATGAACTTGTAGGCCGCGCCGTAGAGGCCGACGGTCGCCTCGCCTTTCACAGGTTTCAAGATGAGGACGTCCACCCGGAAGAAGACCGTCGCCAGCAGGTGGTTAATCATCAACGGGAAACTGGTCACCAGCATCTCGCGCTGGAAGGCGGCATCGGTCTCTACATGGGCTTTGAACAGGTGTTGCCGCATCAGGAGAAGGAGCACCAGCACCTGCACCACGTTCATCACCACCGACACGCCCGCCAGCCCGACGAAGCCCCAACCCCATAGGAGCACGAGCGCGCCCAACGCGACCTTCCCCAGCGCGACGCCGGTGGAGAGTCCCGCCGGATATTCCATCTTCTCGTAAGCGTTGAAGACCGCGCTCACCGCATCGGCGACGTTCTGGAAGAAGAGGGCGATGGCGAAGAGGAAGATAGCCAGGGCCTCATCGCGGCTCATGCTCCCGAAGCGCGCATAGAGAAACCCCACCAGGAGCATCAACGGGAGCGAGACGAGCCAGAGAAGGGCGCGCAAGGCGACGGTGTTGGCGAAGTAGCGGTTCGCGTGGGCCCGGTCTTTGGCGACCTCGCGTGTCAGGAGCGTCCCCAGGCCGAAGCGCGAGAGTATCTCAAAATAGCCGATGAAGACGATGGCGAAGGTGTAACTCCCCTCGCCCGCCGGGCTGAGGATGCGCAGGCGCAGGAGCGCAAAGGCAAAATCAATCCCCTTGTTCAGCAGCGAGGCCATCATCGGCACCAGGCTGTTCTTCGCCACCCGATGCACGTCTTCGCCCTCGCCTGCCTCGCGGTAGAATCTCTCCCAGGCCCACGCGCCCGCCAGGAGCGCGAGGGCCATCGCCGCCAGGAAACTGCCGTAGAGCCCGATGCGCACGCTCAGAGGACTGTACCGGAAGCGCACCGTGTGTGCCCCCGCCTCTAATTGCACAGCGCGGAAGGCCCCGTTGGCCTGCAAGATAGGGACTTCCCTCTCGCCGTCGTAGGCGCGCCAGCCGGAGAAATAACTGTCGGTCAGCACCAGCCAGCCGGGCGCATCCAGCGTAGCCGAGATGACGACCTCGTTAGGCCGGTAGGAGATGATGGCCGGTTGAGAAGACGACACGCAATCCTGGCAGCCAACCGCGTAAGCCGTGGGCGCGTCCCGGTCGGCCAGGAGGACGGTGCGGCGCAAGTCGTAGGTCGTCAGGCTCAGAGAGACCCAGGCGGGCGGCACCACGTGCGCGCTGTGCACGATGAAGGCGCGCGGGGCGGCGCGCTCGTTGCGATAGATCTTCACCTCATCGTCGTACACCAGGGTCCAGCCGGTGTTGGTAATCGTCTGCGTCGTCAGGAGGTAGCGCACGCCCAAGAGGTGCAGGAGCGGCGAATCCAGGGAAGGGACGTCGGAGAGGGGCGCGATGCGGTTATAGAGAAGTTCATCTTGCGGTTCAATGCGCTCCATATACTCCACGTACTGCCGGGGGATGATGGAGTCGTAACCGCGGACGTCCTGCAAGCCGTAATACATCCCCACGTTGGCGTTGAAGGTCTTTTCGCCCGGCGCGATGAAGGTGGTGAAACGCCAGGGCTCCTCCGGAGTTTGCATAGATCGCAGGAAGTCCACCACGGGTGGGCGGAAGGAGAGACACGCGGGCCGGGATGCCCCATAGAAGCCATGGCAGTAGAGCCAGAGGTCAAAGGCGAGGACGGTAACCAGGGCAACCTGGCCGCCGCGCCCGCGCCGCCGCGCCCAGAGGAGCGCGGCCCCGGAGAGGGCCAGGAGCCCGCCGAACTTGAGGAGATTGACGACCTGGTAACTCCAGAAGGCGCGCCCATCGGCGAAGGCGGCGCGCGCCAGGTCCGCCGCCGCGAGGACGCGCTCGCCTAGATGGATGAACGGCCCCGGCGCGGCGACGCCTACCATGACCAGGAGAA